>SLSQ01000261.1 GCA_007130355.1 Trueperaceae bacterium | reverse complement strand
TTCGGCCCGACGTGACCGACGCCGCCACCCCGTCGCCGACCGCCCACGATCGCCGCCCCGCGGCGGTCACCGCCGTGGTGTTGGCGGGCGGCGACCGGACCGACCTGCTGGCGTCTCGGGTCGGCGCCCCCGCCAAGGCGCTGGTGCCGCTCAAGGGCCGCCCGCTCGGCGCCTACGTGCTCGACGCCCTGCGCGACGCCGAGACGGTCCGCACGATCGTGTGGGTCGGCGCGACCGACTCGTCGATCCGCGCGCGCGTCGACGCGGCGCTGCCGGGCGGACCCCGCATGGTCGACTCGATGGCCCTCGGCGCCGGCGCGGCCGACGTGCTGCGCGGCCCCGACGACCGGTTGCTCTTCGTCACCGCCGACATCCCCTGGTTGCGCGGCGCCAGCGTCGATCGCTTCGTACGGGACGCCCGGCCGGACGCCGACCTCGTCTACCCGGTCGTGGGACGGGCCGCCTCCGAAGCGACCTTCCCCGGCCTGAAGCGCACCTGGATTCGCCTCGCCGACGGGGAGGTGACCGGCGGGAACCTGCTGCTCGCCCGTACGGACGCCCTTAGGCGGCTGCTTCCGTGGGTCGACTTCGCCACGCGCGACCGAAAGGCGCCGCTGCGTCTCGCCTGGCGCCTCGGCCCCGGCGTGCTGGTGCGCCTGGTGACCGGACGCGCCTCGCTCGCCTTCCTCGAGCGGCACCTGTCGCGGTTGCTGGGAAGCGACGTGCACGCCCTCCACAGCGACGACCCGGCACTCGGGACCGACGTCGACCGGCCCGACCAGCTGCCCGCCACCCTCGAACTGGCCGACCTTCGGCCGAAGGAGTCCCGAACCCCATGAGACCCCCGTCCACCCTGCGCGTCACCGCCCTGCTCGCCGGCGTCGCCTCGGTCCTCCTCGCCGCCCTGGTGGCGTGGGCGGTCCACCTGCTCCTCGGCGGTCAGGGCCGCCTCGGCTGGGACGGCGTCGACCCCGCCGGCCTGGCGGAGGGCGCCGCGTTCGTGGCGTCGTTCCTGACCTTCCTGCGCTACGCGCGCAGCGCGCTGCGGCTGCCGAGCCCGACGCTGCTGTCGTTCGGCGTAGTGGCCCCACCGAACGCGGCCCGCGTCGCCCGCTCGGTGCCGCAGGTCGACGCGGCGCGCGGCCTGCACACGCTGATCGACAACCGGATCGTGATCGTCGAGGAGGAGGGCGTTCCGGTCGGCGTGGCCGGCGTGAAGCGGGAACGGATCACCTCCTGGGAGGACCTCGTCAAGGTCGACGGACGCGTCGCCGTGACCGATCTGCGGCGCGTGCTGGCGCACGAACCGATCGTGATCGTCGTCGACGACGAAGGGTCGGTGCTCGGCGTCGTGACCCAGGAGGCGTACCTGGCCGGCCTCTGGGGCCGCGTTCGGTGACGCTCACCGGCCCGCTCCTGCCCCGTCCCACCACCATCGCGGTCCTGCTCCACGGGGGAGCGGGCGGCAGCGGCGTGGTCGCGACCGAGCTCGGTCTCCGCTTCGCGCAGGCGGGCCACGCGGTGCACTTCATCTCCGCGCGCGTACCGTTCCGTCTGGTCGACCGGAGCGACGCGAACGTCTGGGTCCACCAGGTCGAGACGATGGCGTACCCGCTCTTCGACGCGCCGTTGACCACCCTGGCGCAGGCCAGCAAGCTCGCCGAAGTGATCGAGACGTACGGCGTCGACGTGGTGCACGCGCACTACGCGGTGCCGCACGCCACCGCGGCGGTGCTCGCGCGCGAGATGGTCGAGGGGCCGCGCCCGGCGGTGGTCACGACGCTGCACGGCACCGACGTGACGCTGATCGGCATCGACCGTGCCTACCTGCGGGCCACCCGTCACGCCGTGAACGCCTCCGACGCGGTGACCGCCGTCAGCCGTCACCTGAGGGACCACACGCTGAACGAACTGGGGGTCCAGCGCGAGGTCGAGGTGATCCCGAACGCCGTCGACGTGGAACGGTTCCGCCCCGGTCCCGATCCCGACCTGCGCCGCCGCTTCGCCCGCGACGACGAGATGCTGCTGCTGCACGTGTCGAACTTCCGTCCGGTGAAGCGGACCTGCGACGTGGTGCGCACCTTCGCCGCGCTCCGCGCCGAGCGACCGGTGCGCCTGGCGATGGTCGGGGACGGCCCGGAACGGCACAAGGCGGCCGAACTGGCGCGGTCGCTGGGCGTCGACGACGCGACCACCTTCGTCGGAGCCTTCCCGCGGATCGAGGCGCTGATGCGCACCGCCGACCTGTTCCTGCTGCCGAGCGCGCAGGAGGCGTTCGGTCTGGTCGCGCTCGAGGCGATGGCGAGCGGCGTGCCGGTGGTCGCGAGCGACGCCGGCGGCCTGCCGGAGGTGGTGCTCGACGGCGCGACCGGTCGGATCGTTCCGGTCGGCGACGTGGACGGGTTCACCCGTGCGGCCGGCGAACTGCTCGACGACGACGAGCTCCGTGCCCGCATGGGGCGCGCCGCGCGCCGCCGCGCGGTCGTCGACTTCGCCGAGGACGACGTCGTCCGCGCCTACGCCCGGACCTACGTGGTCGCTTCGGAACGCGCCGCCCAGGGCAGGTAGGGGGCCGCGTCGACCTCGAGGTCGGACGCGGGCTCCGGACCGGTCAGCCGCGCCCGGGCCGCCATCGCGATCATCGCGCCGTTGTCGGTCGCCAGTCGCGGGGGCGGCAGCACGACCCGAAGACCGCTCGTGCCGAGCGCCTCCCGGAGGCGCACGTTCGCGGCCACGCCCCCGGCCACGATCACCGTGTCCAAACCGAAGTCGCGTGCCGCTCGGGCGATCGTGCCGACGAGCGACCGGACCACCGTCCGTTCGAACGAGGCGGCCACGTCCGCCGCCGGCGCCTCCGGGTCGCGCTCGAGCAGCGTCGCGACCGCCGTCTTCAGACCGCTGAACGAGAAGTCGTAGCCGCTCTGCCCCCGCAGCGGCGGCGTGAACGGGAACGCGTCCGGATCGCCCTCCTGCGCCAGTCGGGCGAGCGCCGGCCCGCCCGGGAACGGCAGGCCGAGGGCACGGGCGACCTTGTCGAACGCCTCGCCGGCGGCGTCGTCGCGGCTGGCGCCGAGCGGCCGGGCCGCGCCGTCCGCTTCGCGGATCAGGAGCAGGGTGTGGCCGCCCGAGGCGATCAGGCAGAGCGCCCGACCGATCCCGTCCACGGCGGCCGAGGCGACGTGCCCGTCGAGATGGTGGACGGCGGCGAAGGGGAGGCCGCGCGCGAACGCGAGCCCCTTCGCCCACGACAGCCCGACCAGCAGCGCCCCGACCAGGCCGGGACCGCGCGTCGCCGCCACGCCGACCAGGTCGCCGAGCGTGCTGCCCGACTCCTGCAGCGCGCGGGCGAAGGCGTCGTCGATGCGGTCGAGGTGCTCGCGGCTGGCCCGTTCGGGCACCACGCCGCCGAAGGGGCCGTGCGTCTCGTGCTGGTGCAGGACCACGTTGGCGAGGACCGACCCGTCGCCCGCGTCGACGATCCCGACGCCGGTGTCGTCGCACGAGGTGTCGACGCCCACGAGTCTGCGCACGGGCGCGACGCTACCACGCGCCGGGGTCGCGTCCGGACGGGTAGGGTCGGGCCGTGCCCGACGCCCGCGACCGTTCCGAACTTCCGCTCACCGTCCGGGGCGCGCCCCGGACGCCGGCCGGGTGGAGGCTGGCGACCGACGCCTGCGCGCAGCTGGACGGTGACCTCCTCGACGCGTCCGGAATGTTCGGACTCCCGGCCCGGGCGGCGACGCGGGCTGCGTCGGTTTCGGTGCTCGAGCCGTCCGCCGCCGGACTCGAGCACCTACGGGCCACGGGGGAGGGCGCGGGGCGGACCGAGGACCTGGGGACGGTGCGCGCCGGACTGCCGTGGGACGCCGCCCCGGCCGCCTACGACGCCGTCGTCCTGGCCCCGCCGGCCGAACGGGGCGGCGCCCGCGTCGAAGCGGAACTGATGGCCGCCGCCCGGGCGCTCCGGTCGGACGGCGCGGCGTGGATCCTGCTCGAGAAGGACCGCGGTGCGAAGCGCTACGAGCGCACCGCCCGCAGTTGGTTCGGGGCGGTCTCCGTCGTCGCGAAGACCCAGGGATACCGCCTGTCGCGGATGACGGATCCTCGACCCCCGAGCGATGCGGAGCTCGAGGCGCGCGTCTGGACCCATGCCGAGCTGGAGGGCATCGGTCCCGCCTGGGCGGTAGCCGGCGTCTTCGCCGGCGGACGGCTCGATCCCGGCACCGCGCTGCTGCTGCGGACGCTCGCCGACCCGCCGGAGGGCACGGCCCCGCCCGCGCTGGACGGCCGAACGGTCCTCGACCTCGGCTGCGGTTGGGGGCCGATCTCCGCCTGGGCGCGCCGACGCGGCGCCGTGGTCACGGCGACCGACGACGACCTCGCGGCGGTCCGCAGCTGCCGCCGGACGGTCGACGCCCAGCCCGACGGTCCCGCGGCGACGGTGCTCCACGGCGACCGGGACGGTGCGCTCCCGCACGGCGCGCGCTACGACCTGGTGCTGGTCAACCCGCCGTTCCACCTCGGAGCCGGGGTGCGGACCGCCCTCGGTCAGGCGTTCGTGACCGCCGCCGCCCGCCGTCTGGCGCCCGGCGGCGAGGCGTGGATCGTGGCGAACGCGGCACTCGCGTACGAACGTCGCCACGACGGGCCGGAGCAGGTCCGCGTCGTGGCTCGCTCGGACCGGTTCAAGGTCGTGCGGCTGCGGGCTCGAACGCACCGCTGACGCGCGCGCCCCGACCGACCGACGCCTCGATCACACGGCCCTCCGGTCCGGCGTAGCGGTCCAGGATCGCGCTGCAGACGGCGACGTCCGACGCCGCGCAGACCACGCCGAGGGTCGGACCGGCGCCGGAGAGGTAGGCGGCGAAGGCACCGGCCTCGCGCAGGTCGGCCTGCGCCTCGGCGAAACCGGGCAGGAGCGGAAGTCGGTACGGTTCGTGCGTCACGTCCCGCGACGCGAACCGCAGCAGCTCCGGTTCGTTGCGCAGGACCGCCAACGGCCAGTACGACACCCGGCCAGCGGTCAGGACCGCCTCGGCCCGGTCGACCCGAGCGGGCAGCAGCGCGCGCGCCGCATCGGTGCGCAGCTCGAACGCCGGCACGCCGAACAGCAGGCGCCACGACGGCGGCCACGGCAGCACCCGCGCCATCCACCGTTCCTCGTCGCGGGCGCAGACGGCGAGCCCCCCGAAGATCGCGGGCGCGACGTTGTCCGGATGTCCCTCGAGATCGGCGGTGAGCTGGAACACGCCGTCCAGGCCGAGCGACCCGCCCGCCGCGGCGTCGCCGAGCATGGCGCCCGCCACCAGCGCGGCGGAGGAGGACCCGAGCCCGCGCGTCAGCGGGACCGGATTCTCCGCCTCGAGCCGGACCGGCGGCGACGTGCGCCCCGAGGCTTCGAAGGCGGCGCGGAAGCCCCGGCGCACCGGGTTGTTCGGGCCCGGGTCGACCGCCCCCTCGCCTCGGTAGAGGTAGAGGTCCTGCTCGGCCGGCGTCGCACGCACGATCAGGTTCAGATCGACCGCGAGGCCCAGACAGTCGAACCCGGGCCCCAGATTGGCGCTGCTGGCCGAGACGACGGCGGTCAGAGGCATTCGAGGAGGCTACCACGCGCCTCGGGGAGGCGCTCCGCGATCTCCGTGGCGCGCAGGCCGGAGCCGCGGCGGGCGCCCGCGCGTTCGCCCGCGACGGCGTGCAGGGTGGTACCGGCCAGGACCGCCCCGACGGGATCGTCGGGACGTGCCGCCAGGACCGCGCCGAGCACGCCCGCCAGCACGTCGCCGGACCCGCCCGACGCCATCCCGGGATGCCCGCGCGGGATCGCCCAGCAGCGGCCTTCGGGCGCGCCGACGACGCTGCCCGCCCCCTTGAGGACCACCGCCGCCCGCCCGGCGCCGGCGAGCGCGGCGGTCGCGCCGAGCGGGTCGGCCTCGACGTCGGAGGCGCACGACTCGAGAAGGCGGGCCGCCTCGCCGGCGTGCGGCGTGAGCCAGCACGCGCCGTGGGCGCGGACGGCGTCGCGCAGTTCGGGCAGGAGGGCGCCGGCGTCGAGCACGGTGGGACCTTCGTGGGCACCGATCAGGTCGGGCAGCAGCGGCGCCCACGAGGGGTCGAGGCCCGGGCCGAGGACGCGCGCGCGGGCGTGGCGAGGCGCCACCCCGCGGAGCGCCCGGGCGACCGCGTCGCTCGCCTCCGGAGCGAGCGGCAGCAGCATCGTCTCCGGCCAGCGTCCGGGGAACGGGGCCGGCGTGGCCAGCGTGACCAGTCCGGCGCCGGCACGGTGGGCTCCGCGGCAGGCGAGCTCGGCCGCGCCGGACCAGCGCTCGCTCCCCCCCACGATCAGGACCGTGCCGCGGCGGTACTTGTGGTCGCCCGGGGCGACCTCGGGCAGCGCCGCGGCCGCCTCGCGCGCCCCCAGCAGGCGCGGCCGTCCGGGCGCCGGAGCGTCGGGCAGCGCGCCGGCGGGGATGCCGATGTCGGCCATTTCCCAGACGCCGAAGGCGAAGCGGGCGGGAGCGAGGGCCGAGGCGATCCGGGGCCAGCCGAACTGGACCGTCCGGTCGGCCCGCACGTGCGGGCCGGGAGGCAGCGCCGCGTCGCTCGCCACGCCGCTCGGCAGGTCGACCGAAAGGACCGGTGCGGCGCCGCGGCCGAGGAGCTCGGCGACCGCCGCGGCGGCACCGTCGAGCGGGCGGGAGAGCCCGGTGCCGAAGAGGGCGTCGATCCACAGCTCCGGCGCCTCGGCCCCTTCGAGCCTCGCCGGGTCGGCCGGCTCGATCTCGCCGATCCGGGTCCAGGCGGCTCGAGCGGCGGCCGTCGCGGCGCTCGGCGCCTTGCGGTCCGGTAGCGCCACGACCCGGACCCGGCGTCCGGCGCGCAGCAGCCAGCGGGCCGCGACGTAGCCGTCGCCGCCGTTGTCGCCGGGACCGCAGGCGACCGTGACCTGACCGGCGGTCGGCCAGTGGGCCAGGGCGCGTTCGGCCACCGCCCGTCCGGCCGCCTCCATCAGCGTTTCGGTGCCGACCCCCGCCCGCGCCGCGGCGGCGTCGGCCGCGCGTACGTCCTCCGCCGTCACCAACGGCGCTCCGTCCGGACAGGGGTCGTGCACGCGGCTACGCCTCCTCGTCGGCCAGGATCCGATCGATGCGGTCCACGACCTCGTCGGACAGCTCGAGCGCGTCGGCTCCGAGGTTCTCCTCGATCTGCGCCACGTCGGTCGCCCCGGTGATCACCGACGCCACCTGCGGCTCGCGGAGCACCCACGCCAACGCGAGCTGCGCCCGGCTCGCGCCGAGTTCCTTCGCGACCTCGGCGAGGGCGAGCACGCGCCGGCGGTTCACGTCGGTCAGGAGCCGTTCACCGAACTTGGGGACGTTCGCGAAGCGGGACCCCACCGGCACGCCGTCGTCGTACTTGCCGCTGAGCATGCCCATCGCCAGCGGACTGAACGTCACTAGGCCGATCCCGATCCGGCGCGCCATCGGGACGATGCGTTCCTCGACCCGCTCCCGGTGCAGCATCGAGTAGTTCGGCTGTTCGACGACCGGGGCGACCAGGCCGGACGCCTTGGCGGTGGCGTGGGCCTCGGCGATCTGGTCGGCGGTCCACTCGCTCGTGCCCCAGTAGTGCGCCCGCCCGCTCCGCACCACGTCGCTGAACGCCTCGACGATCTCGTGCATCGGCGTCTCGGGGTCGTACCGGTGCGCGAAGTAGAGGTCGAGGTGGTCGAGCTCCATCCGCTCGAGCGAACGATCGATCGACTCGAGCACGTGCTTGCGGCTGAGACCGCGGTCGTTGGGGTGGTCGGACATCGGCCAGAAGACCTTGCTCGACAGGACGAGCTGGTGGCGCGGCACGCCGAGGTCGTGCAGTACGCCGGTGAGGATCCGCTCCCCCTCGCCGCGGGCGTAGACGTCGGCGTTGTCGAAGTAGGTGACGCCGCCCTCGAGCGCACGCTCCACGATCTGCGTGACGCGTGCCCGGTCCTGCACACTGTCTCCGTACGTGGTCCAGGCGCCCAAGGCCACGGTCGAGACCTTCAGGCCGCTCGTTCCGAGTCGTCGCGTGCGCATGTTCGTGCCTCCTGAGGGGGAGGCTACCGTGCCGCCGTCCGCCGCGCCGGTCGCGGCCCGTTCCTCGTACGGCTACGATGCGGTCATGACCGAGGAGCGAGACGCACCGGCCGAAGGCAAGGGACCCGACGAGCGGGCGGACGAGGGCCCCCGGGCGGTCCGCACGCCGCCGGGGGGCGTCCCGCGGCGCTCCCTGTTCGACGGGCCGCCGGAGCGGCTCGAGGAGCGGCTGGGACGGCCGGGCGTACCGCCGTACACGCGCGGCGTGCACGAGGGGATGTACACGACGCGGCGGTGGACGATGCGCCAGTACGCCGGCTTCGGGACCGCGGAGGAGACGAACCGTCGCTACCGCTGGCTGCTCGAACAGGGGTCGACCGGCCTGTCGGTGGCGTTCGATCTGCCGACGCAGCTGGGCCTCGACCCCGACGCCGAGGCGGCGACCGGCGAGGTGGGCCGGGTCGGCGTGTCGGTCGCGACCGTGGACGACGCCCGCACCCTCTTCGACGGTATTCCGCTCGACCGGGCCTCGGTCTCGATGACGATCAACGCGCCGGCGGCGATGCTGTTGGCGCTGCTGACGCTGGTGGCGGAGGAGCAGGGGGTCGGTGGCCGGGACCTGCGCGGAACCGTGCAGAACGACGTGCTCAAGGAGTACGCGGCGCGCGGCACGCAGATCTGGCCGGTGGCGCCGTCGATGCGGCTCACCGCCGACCTGTTCCGGTTCGCCGCCCGCGAGACGCCGAGGTTCCATCCGGTCAGCGTCAGCGGCTACCACCTGCGCGAGGCGGGGGCGACCGCGGCGCAGGAGCTTGCGTTCACCCTGGCGAACGCCGAGGCGTACGTCGGGGCCGCGATCCATGCCGGGCTCGAGGTCGACGCGTTCGCGCCGCGCCTCAGCTTCTTCTTCGCTTGCCACGGCGATCTGTTCGAGGAGGTCGCCAAGTTCCGAGTGGCCCGGCGGCTGTACGAGCGGCGGATGCGCGAGCGGTTCGGGGCGCGCGATCCGAAGAGCCGGGCCCTGCGCTTCCACGTGCAGACCGGCGGCTCGACGCTGACGGCGCAGCAGCCGGAGGTGAACGTCGTCCGGACCGCCTACCAGGCGTTGGCGGCGGTGCTGGGCGGGGCGCAGAGCCTCCACACGAACGCGTACGACGAGGCGATCGGGCTTCCGAGCGAGGAGAGCGCGCGCCTCGCCCTGCGCACCCAGCAGGTGCTGGCGTACGAGACCGGCGTCGCCGACGCCGTCGATCCTCTCGGCGGCTCCTGGTACCTGGAGCACCTCTGCGACGCGCTCGAGGCGGAAGCGACCGAGCTGCTCGACGCCATCGACGCGCGGGGCGGCGCGATCGCCGCGCTCGAGGCCGGGTTCGTGCACGAGTCGGTCGAGGAGGCGGCGTACGCCCACCAGCTCGCGATCGAGTCGGGGGAGCGGGTCGTGATCGGGGTGAACCGGTTCGTCGCCGAGACCGCCGCCCCCGAGGCGGCGCCGTGGGCGCCCGATCCGGAGCTGGCGACGCGGCGCACCGAGGAGCTGCGCCGCTTCCGCGAGGCGCGGGACGGGGTGGCCGCGTCGGACGCGCTCGATGCGTTGCGGCGGGCCGCCCGGGCCGACGGGCCGTGGGTCGAGCCGATCCGGGACGCCCTCCGTGCGCGCGCCACGTTGGGGGAGACGTGCGACGCTCTCCGGGAGGTCTGGGGCGTCTACGAAGGCTGAGCGTCGAGTCGCGCGCCGCTGCGGCCGTGGGCCGCGAGGTCGTGGGCGGCCTCCTCGGCCGCGGCCGCGACCGCGTCGACGGTGGTCTCCACGAAGGTGCGACCGTTTTCGTGGCGCTCGCTGGCGTCCAGGTAGCCGCCGGCGCCGGTGTGCTTCATCGGCCCCAGGTCGACGGTCCGCACGATCCCCTGGGCCCGGGCTCGGTTCCACGCCGACCAGGTCACGAACGGCCAACGTCCGGGGAAGGCGACGGCACCGATCCGGGCCACCCCGTCGCTGCGGCCGGTCAGGTGCGTCACCCGACCGATCCCGTCGAGGGTGCGCGGGCTCGCCATCACGCCGCCGAGCGAGACCACCCAGGCCGGCCGGCGATAGCGGCGCGCGAGCGGCTCGCAGGCGCCGAGCGCGATCTGCCCGCCGCCGCTGTAGCCGACCAGGACCACCGGTCCGGGACGGTCCGGTCCGAAGCCGATCGTGCGCAGCTCGCGTGCGATCAGTTCGGCCGACCCCTCGTCGTACATCGGGCCGTACCGACGGTCGGCCGACACCGCCACCTGCCAGGCGTTCCTCAGGTTGATCATCATCCCGCCGATGCCGGCGATGCGGCGGCGACTCGTCTTCATGCCGAGCGCCGCCCGCCACGCCCTCCGGAACACGCGTTCGCCGGTGAGCGCGCGGTTCGTGACCGAGTAGGGGAACACCTCGACGATCTCCCAGTCGGGAAGGCGGAGGCGAAGGAGCTCGAGGAAGCGTCGTTCGTTGGCCGCATAGGTCCGACCCGAGACGCTGTGAATGCCGGACAGGAACACCAGGTGGCCGCGGGCGCGGGTGGGGGCCCCGGCGCGGGCGCCGCCCGCCCCTTCGTCACGCTCGTCGCCGAACCAGCCGGCCCACCAGCCCATCGTCTCGAACGGCGCCAGCGCCCCGGCGAGCAGCAGGAGCAGCGTCGCGAGCGCGATCAGGGTCCCGAGATCGGGGAGCGGCAGGCTCATGCGCCCACCCCCCACGCGCGTCGGAGGCGCGAGCGTACGGAACGGACGAGCGCCACGAGGCGGCCGAGGAGGCGTTCCAGCACCTCGGCGAGCGCCCAGGCGATCAGCAGGGCGACCGACGTCTCGACCAGGCCGAGCCCGAGCGCGACGCGGGCCCCGAGCGCCAACGCGAGCACCGACCAGCCGGTCAGGATCACGGAGATGGCGTTGCCGAAGTAGGGGGTCAGGACCAGGAACCCGAACAGCCGCGGCGCGTACGCGAGACCGACGAGCCGGACCAGGTCGACGGCGGGGACGGGGCGGTCGAAGAGCAGCACGGCGGTCGCGGCCAGGGCCACGGCGTAGAGCGCGGCCGCTGCGGCGAACGCGAGGGCGCCGAGCGCCAGGCTGGCCGCGAAGCGGGCGGGCGGCACCCGGTTCGCGAACAGCGCGACGCTCTGCCCGAGGCTCTGCGACAGGCCGGCGGCCGCGAGCAGCAGCAGCGCGAAGCGTAGGCCGTCCGGCCGGGCGGCGATCCGCACGAAGGCGTCGGGATCGAGCGCCAACGCGGCGGGGATCAGGGGGCCGCCCGCGTCCACGTCAGTGCGAGTGGCCGTGATCCAGTTCGCCCGGGGCCAGCGGCAGCCGGTCGCCACGGAAGAGGACCGCCGCGAGCAGGGTGGTGACCGGTACCGCCAGGATCAGGCCGATCGAGCCGACCAGCGTGTGCACGACCTCGGCCGCGATCAGCTCGAGGTTGAGCGAGCGGGCGAACCCGAAGTCGCCGTGGGAGAGCAGCACCAGGAGCGGAAGCGCCGCCCCGGTGTAGGCGAGCACCAGCGTGTTCACGAGCGAGCCGACGTGGTCCCTTCCCACGCCCATCCCGTGGACGTAGAGCTTGCGAACCGGGGCGCTCGGGTCGACGTGCGCCAGCTCGCGGATCACCGCCGCCTGCACGATCGTGATGTCGGTCAGGGCGCCGAGCGCGCCGATCATGAGCCCGGCGAGCATCAGCCCGCGCAGCGCCACCTGCGGCGCGGCGGCGGAGATGAGCATGGCGTCCTCGCTGCCGTACCCGGTCAGGCGCGCCAGGTCGGTGAAGGCGATGCCGAGGACCATCGTCAGCACGGCGGCGAGGAACGTTCCGATCAGTGCGGCGGTCGTCGACCAGCTGACCCCGTGCACGAACCAGATCGCGAGCACCAGGATCCCGCCCACGCCGATCAGCGAGGTCACGATCGGGTCGTGGCCGTCGACGATGCGGGGCACCACGAAGCCGATCACGATCGCGAGGGAGGCGGCGGTCGACAGGAACGCGCGCAGCCCCTTGAAGCCGGCGACCGCGACCGACGCGATCAGGAACAGGGCGACCAGAATGATCAGCGCCGGCCGTCGGACCCAATCGGCGACGACGTACGAGCGCGTGCCGTCCGGTCCGGGCGCGAAGTAGAGCTCGACACGGTCGCCGCTGGCGAAGGCGGGCAGGTCGTCCGGCCCGTACGGGTCGGTGGCGGGAAGCGACGCTTCGAGGACGCGACCGTCTTCGAGGCGGACCAGGGCCCGCCCTTGGAACGCGTCCGCGTCGAGGATCTCGAGGATGCGGCCCTCGACGTAGCCGACCTCGTCACCGGCGTCGGGGTCGGCGACGGAGGCGGCCGGCTGGGCGGCGGCGAGCGGCAGCCCGAGCAGGAGGAGCAGGACGAGCAGGGCGAACAACGCGCCGAGCCGGGTCCTCGCGCCGGCGCGCTCCGCATCGAGCGGCACGACCGCGGTCACGCTCGCTCCGCCTGCCGCCCGTCGGGATCGGCGCGGCATTCGGCGCAGAGGCCGTAGAGGGTGAGAGCGTGGTCCTCGACCTGGAAGCCGCCCGGCAGGACCACCCCCTCGAGCACGGAGACGGGGCAGTCGGCGTCGAGCTCGAACACGTGGCTGCAGCCGCGGCACTGGAAGTGGTGGTGGTGGCCGCGGCCGGCCGGTTCGTAGCGGGCGACGTCGTCCGGCAGGTGAACCGGAACGACGTCGCCGGCCTCTTCGAGTCGGGCCAGGTTGCGGTAGACGGTGGCGAGGCCGAGCCGCTCGTGGACCTTCCGGGCGGCGGCGTGCACCTCGTGCGGGGTCAGGGGACCGGGCGCCTCGTGCAGGGCGTGGAGGATCGCGCGTCGTTGTCGCGTGTCGCGTGCCATCTCCGCGAGCGTACCGCGGTCGGCGGTCGGCCCCGGACGTCCGGGACGCGCGTGGTCCCGTCTCGTGGCGTGGCGTCAGCCACGACCGCCGCCGCCGGCGAGCATCGGACCGAGGGCCCGTCCGCCCAGCAGGTGCAGGTGGAGGTGCGGTACCTCCTGGCCTCCATGATCGCGGCAGTTCACGATCAGACGGTAGCCGTCCTCGGCGATCCCCTCCCGTTCCGCCAGCCGCTTCGCGACCAGGAACATCCGGCCGAGCAGCGCTTCGTGGCGCTCCTCGACGTCGGCGGCGGAAGGGACCGGTTCGTTGGGCACGACGAGGATGTGGACGGGCGCCTGCGGCGCGATGTCCCGGAAGGCGGTGACGCGGTCGTCGCGGTGGACGACGTCCGCCTCCAGCTCGCCGCGCACGATGCGCGCGAAGATCGTGTCACGGTCGCTCATGGGCGCCACCGTACCGCGCGTGGAGTCGGCCGGGCCGTGGATCGGATCAGGAGGCGGCCTCGTTCAGTTCCCGCATCGTGAACAGCGGGCGGAGCCGGACGCCCTCCGCGGCGAGCGCCTCGCCGCCGCCGGCCTCTCGGTCGATCACGCACACGGCGTCGGTCACCGTGGCGCCTCGCGCGCGCAGGTCGCGCGTCGAGGCGAGCAGCTGCCCGCCCGAGGTGACCACGTCCTCGACCACGAGCAGCGTGCGCCCGTCGATCGAGCCGCCCTCGGCGAGCTGGCAGGTACCGTACGTCTTCGCCTCCTTGCGCACGAAGCGTGCGGGCACGCCGGTCCGCTGGCCCAGGATCACGGCGAGCGGGATCCCGCCGGTCTCGAGACCGGCGAGCGCGTCGACCCCGTCCGGAACGAGCGGCACCAGAGCGTCCCCGATCGCCGCCAGCAAAGCGGGATCCGATTCGAACAGGTACTTGTCGAAGTAGGTGTCGCTGACAGCGCCGCTCCGGAGGACGAAGCGTCCGGTGAGGTGCGCCGCGTCGTGGATCGCGCGTGCGAGTTCGGTCCGGTCCATGCCGTCATGCTACCCGCGTCCGCCGAGACCGTGCTACACTCTTCGTTCGTACGCCGTCACC
The DNA here is from genome assembly GCA_007130355.1 of Trueperaceae bacterium. Lineage (GTDB taxonomy): Bacteria > Deinococcota > Deinococci > Deinococcales > Trueperaceae > SLSQ01. The sequence goes on along the minus strand of SLSQ01000261.1, from coordinate 1,088 downwards.
GGGCGACCGCGAGGGGTCCGGCGCGGACGGGCGCGTTCCCGAGGGGGCGCACGCGTTCCGGCGACGGCCGAAATCCGTGACCGAGGAACCGCCGGGCGCACCCGGCCGCAGGAGGAGAACCGATGCCGCGAGTTTGTGCCGTCACCGGCCGGAAGACCCGGAGCACCACGTCCAGCAAGCGCAAGGGTTCGCCCCGGAAGCGGGGCGGCGTCGGCCTCAAGCAGGTCGGCGTCCACAAGCGCCAGATCAAGCCGAACCTCCAGAAGCGGACCGTCTGGGTCGACGGCAAGCCGCAGAAGGTGTGGCTCTCGGCCAAGGCGCTCAAGAGCATCGACCCGTCGCTGCTGGTGAACCCGAACAAGTAACGTCCCGACCGAACGACAGGAGCGGCGGTCCGTCCCCGAACGGACCGCCGCTCCTGTCGCGTGGCTTGAGAACGCGGTCGCGAATGGGGCCTTGCATCGCCGGCTCCTGTCGGATATCGTCGGTTGGTATGAGAATGGATTATCACCCTCACCGCCCGTCCCGAACCCCCGCCCACCGCACCGAGCGCCCCTGGGCGCTCGCCGTCCTCGTCGCCCTCTTCGGTGCCGCGTTCCTCGGCAGCGCGGCCGCCCAACCCCAGATCGTGGTCTCGATCGCTCCCTACCAGGAGGTCGCGCAGCGCATCGCCGGCCCGGAGGCGCAGGTTTCGGTCCTGCTCCCGCCCGGAGCGAGTCCGCACACCTTCGAACCCAGCCCGCGCGACCTGGCGCGCCTCGAAGCCGCCGACCTGATCGTGCTCAACGGCGGCGTCGACCGCTGGGCCTTCGCCATGGTGCGCGCGCTCGGCACCGACGCGCCGACGTTCGTGGCGCTGGAGCGCCTGGACGAGGCCGACCTGGTGGAGGGCGGCCACGACCACGACCACGACCACGAGCATGAGCATGACCATGGTCACCACGACGACCATGATCATGACCATGATCATGACCACGATCATGACCAAGATCATGACCATGGTCATGATAGCGATCACGACCACGGGCATGATCACGACCATGAGCGTGGTCACGACGACGACCACGGCCACGACCACGGCCACGACC
>SLSQ01000174.1 GCA_007130355.1 Trueperaceae bacterium | reverse complement strand
TCGTCGAAGAACGAGCCGCCGGCCTGGTACAGGAAGTTCTGGAACTGCTGCACCGTGCCCACGTGCGCGGCGCCGGGCAGGCCGATCCCGAGCAGGTCGGTGTCCTCCGTGACGCGGATCGCGGCGTCCAGGAGCTCGTCCCATGTGGTCGGCGCGGTCTCGATCAGGTCGGTCCGGTAGTACAGGACCTTCGTGGAGAACGCGATCGGAAGCGCGTAGAGCGAATCGCCGAAGTACTGGCCCGCCATGAGCCCCTCGGGGAACGTGCCGAGCTTCTCGGCGTCGACGTAGCCGTCGAGCGGGTGCAGTCCGCCGATCGCGGCGAACGCCGGAATCCAGCGTGCGCCGACGTACATCAGGTCGGCGGCGTTGTCGGCCATGAGGTCGGCGGTGATCTTCTGGTAGGCGTCGCCCCAGCCGACGCTCTCGAGGCGGACCTCGATGTCCGGGTTCTCCGCTTCGAACCCGGCGATGATCTCTTCGACCGGCTCGCGGAGGCCGGGCTGATCCACGCCGGGCTGCAGGTAGCGGACGACCGTCTGGGCCGAAGCCGCGGCGGCGACGCTCAGGACGGCCAGCAGGACGAGCGTTCTCGTGATCTTCATGGGAACTCCTTATGCGACGATTCGGACGGAACGGGAATCGTGATCGAGCTCGACGGAGAGGGGCGCGAGTCTCGGGTCCAGGTCAGCGATCGTCCATGACGCCTCCTTTCACGAGGAACGACTCGGTAGCGAAGGCGGCGGCGCCGCGAGCCCACACGGCGCCGTCTTCGTGACGGAACCGGAGCTCCGGGGGGGAGGGCAGCATGGGGATCACGTTCTGGACGTATCGCTCGTGCGCCGCGGACCGAAGGACCGGACCGAGCTTCGTTCCCGACCCGGTGACGATCAGAAGCGCGGGGCTGAACAGGTTCACCAGGTGCGAGAGGGCGAGTCCGATCGCGCTCCCGGCACGTTCGAGCTCCTCGGTCGCGACCGGGTCGCCCGTCGCGGCCTCGGCCTCGAGCGCCTCCATGTCGGGGGCGTCCACGCCCCGGGCACGCGCTCGCTCCATCAGGGCCGGTACCGACGCGATCGCTTCGAGGCAGCCGCGCTTGCCGCAGCGGCACGGGGGCCCGTCGAGTTCGATCGTGCAGTGTCCGAGCTCGCCGGCGGCTCCGTGCGTCCCCTGGAACAGCCGCCCGGATGCGACGATGCCCGCCCCGATTCCTTGGCCGATCGAGAGCACGGCGACGTCGTCGAAGCCGGTCGCGGTCCCGTACAGGCGTTCGCCGACCGCGACGGCGTCCGCATCGTTCGCGGCGACGACGGGGCGCTCGAGGCGCCGCTCGAGCATGGGGCCGATCGGAACGTCGTCCCAGCCCATCACCGTCGACTGGATGCACGTTCCGTCCGCGGCGTCCACGAGGCCGGAAAGCGCGATGCCGATGCTCGCCACGGAGGCCGGGTCGATCGCCGCCTCGGGCCGATCGAGGAGTCGGGCCGTCAGCGAGGCGCAAGCGTCGACGACGGACGCCGGTGCACGGTCGCGGAGCCGTTCGTCGGCGTCCGCGAGCACGGCGCCGCCGAGATCGACGAGGGTTCCGGTCACGCGTACGCCGTCGAGGCTGAGGCCGACGAAGTACGCGAACTCGGGCCGCACGCGCAGCAGGATCGACGGACGACCCATCGCCGCGCGTTCGGTGCCGACCTCTTGGACGACGCCGCGCTCGATCAGCGATCGCGTCACGGTGGACACGACCGACGGGCTGAGACGGGCCCGGTACGCGATCTCGGCGCGGCTGAGCGGCTCGTGATCCCGGATGGTCGTCAGCACGGTGGCGGTCGCGGTCGGTTCCAACACGGCGTGGAGGCCCCTCCGAGGCTTAGTTTCTACTGCGAACGAACTATGTGGGCATGCTAGTACGGTCGACGCGGGCCGTCAACCTCGAGGCGGAGCGCGCGCCGTCCAGCGCGGCCGCGCCGGGCGCGAATTGACACGCCCCCACCCCGGCGGGATAATGCCGTGAACGAAACGGTGTTTCAGTATGCTGCGCCGGAGGGGTCGCTTCGAAATCCGCTCCCGGGCGCCCGCACGACGAAGCCCCGAACACGAGACGGCTCGCGTCGTTCCGTCGCGAACCGGCCGCCTCGCCCCTCGTCTCTCGTCCCACGCGGAGGACCGTCGAATGCGCCTGAAGGACAAGAACGTCATCGTGACCGGAGCGTCGTCCGGCATCGGCCGTGCGATCGCCGTCAAGTTCGCCGCGGAGGGGGCCCACGTGGTCGCCGCCGACGTTCGGACCGACCCGCGCGAGGGAGGGACGTCCACCGTCGACGCCATCCGCGAAGCGGGCGGCTCGGTCGAGTTCGCGCACCTCGACGTCTCGAAGTGGGATCAGTTCGACGCCGTGGTCTCCGACCTCGTCGCCGCCAAGGGCCGCCTGGACGTGATCGTGAACAACGCCGCCATCAGCCCGAACACCGATCTGCTCGAGACCAGCGAGGAGGTCTGGGACCAGGCGATGGCGATCAACCTCAAGGGCGTCTTCTTCGGCTGCAAGCGCGCGGTCCAGCAGATGCTCGAGCAGGAACCGGTCGCGGAGGCGCGCGGCCGGATCGTGAACATCTCGAGCCAGCACGGCATGATCTCGTCGCCGGGCAATTTCGCCTACGGCGTCAGCAAGGCGGGCGTGGTGTACATGACGCGCCAGGTCGCCTCCGACTACGCCAAGCGCGGCATCGTCTGCAACGCCGTCGCGCCCGGTAAGATCCTGACCGGGAAGCCCGGCGCCGCCGCGTCCGAAGAGGCCCTCGCCTACTCCCACGCACGCACCCCGATGCCCCGGCTGGGCGTTCCGAACGACATCGCGAACGCCGCCCTGTTCCTCGCGAGCGACGAAGCCACCTACATCACGGGCGAGAACCTGATGGTCGACGGCGGCTGGATGGCCAGCTGAGCCGCTCGCCCGTGCACGGGGAAGAGGTCCTGAACCGATGTTGACCTACCTGGTCCGCCGAACGATCGACGTGATCCCGGTCCTGTTCGTGATCACCTTGCTGGCGTTCATGGTGTTCTACTTCGACGGCAGCGACCCGGTGGTGATGATCGCCGGGGAGAACGCCACGCCGCAGGTCGAGGCGAACATCCGGGCGCGTCTCGGGCTCGACCAGCCGGCCCACATGCAGTACCTGACCTTCGTCGGAAACATCCTGCAAGGCGACCTCGGCACCTCGTACCGGAGCCGCCAGCCGGTCGCCGACCACGTGCTGCCCGCCTTCCGCGCCACGCTGATCTTCACCAGCGCGGCGCTGGTGCTGATGGTCGTGATCGGCCTGCCGGCCGGCATCCTCTCGGCCACGCGCCCGTACAGTTGGCTCGACAGCATCGTCATGTCGACGGTGTTGCTCGGGCTGTCCGCACCGATCTTCTGGGTGGGGATCGTGCTGATGTACATCTTCGCGTTCCAGTTGGGGCTGCTACCGGTCAGCGGGTTCTATTCGTGGCAAGGCGTGATCCTACCGGCCGTGACGTTGTCGCTCCAGTACGGCGCGATCGTGGCGCGGATCACGCGCGCCAGCATGCTCGACGCGCTCGAGAACGACTACATCCGCACCGCCCGCGCCAAAGGCGTCGCCGACCAGATCGTGTTCTACGGGCACGCCCTCAAGAACGCGTCGCTCCCGATCGTGACCACCATCGGGCTTCAGGTAGGCAGCATGCTGGGCGGGACGATCCTGATCGAGACGGTGTTCGCCTGGCCGGGGGTGGGACGAATGCTCGTGAACGCGATTCTGGAACGCGACGCCCCGATAGTGCAGGCGGGCGTCCTGCTCATCGCCGTCGCGGTGCTGATCCTGAACCTGCTGACCGACGTGCTCTACGGGCTCCTCGACCCCCGCGTGAGGCTCGCATGAGCGCCGACGCACGGACCGAAGCGCCGAGCATGGAACGCGGCAAGGCGTTCCGGAAGCTCGTGGGGCGCCTGTTCCGGAACCGACTCGTGGGCGTCGCCTTCGCGATCCTGATCGCGTTCATCGGCCTCGCCATCTTCTCCGACGCGGTGGCGCCGTACGACCCGATCCGTGGCGACCTTCTCAAGCGCCTGAACGCGCCGTCCGCCGAACACTGGTTCGGCACCGACCACCAGGGGCGCGACATGCTCAGCCGCGTGATCGCCGGCACGCGCGTCGCGTTGATGGTCGGGTTCGTCGCCGTCGGACTGGGCCTGGTGGTCGGCTCGATCCTCGGGATCGTCGCCGGCTACTTCGG
>SLSQ01000214.1 GCA_007130355.1 Trueperaceae bacterium | reverse complement strand
GGTTCGCGTCCCGTCGCGCGGGGTCGGTGCCGCGCCGGTCGCTACGCTCGGGTCAGTCCCCGAGCTCGGCCGAGGCGGCCGCGATGGTGCGGAGGACTTCCCAGTCGGTCTGGTAGTCGATCGCGCCGAAGGTGTTCACGTCGGCGAACTCGGCGTCCAGAGCGGTGCCCTCCCAGTCGAAGGTCAGGAACGCTTCGCGGATCGCTTCGAACAGTTCCGGCTCGAGGTTGTAGACGGCGCCGTAGGCGGTGGACGGGAAGGTCTGCGAGACGTAGACGAAGTCGAGGTCGTCGAGCGACAGCAGGTCGCGGGCGACCATGCGGCGCAGCACCGAGCTGGCGATGGCGGCGGCCTCGTAGTCACCGTTCACGACGCCCAGGATGCTGTTGTCGTGCCCTCCGGAGAACGCGGTCTGGTAGCCCTCGTCCGGCAGCAGTCCGAGCTCGGCGTACAGCAGCGCCGACGGAGCCCGGTAGCCGGAGTTGCTGGTCTGCGAGACGAAGGCGACCTGGCGGCCCTCGAGATCCTCGAGCGTCTGGATGTCGCTGCCGGCCGGAACGATGATCTCCATCTCGTAGCCGAAGCTGCCGTCGTCGCCCATCATCATCGCCATCGGGTGGAAGCCGGCGGTGTTCACGCCCTCCTGCACCGCTCCCGCGGCGAAGCCGGCGACGTGCAGCCGGCCCGCGCGCATCGCTTCGATCTGCGCGGCGTAGCTGCGGACCGGGAAGTACTGGACCGGCTTGCCGGTCAACTCGGAGAGGTAGTCCATGAACTCGCCGAACACGTCCTGGTAGACGGCCGGATCCTCGGTCGGGGCGTAGGTGAAGATCAGGGTGCTCGGGTCGAGCAGTTGCGAGGCGTCCTCGGGGCGATCGGCGAGCATGTCGCCGTCGCGGTCGCAGTAGCGTTCGTCGAGCTCGCCGCGCGGGCAGTCCTGTTGGGCGAGGGCGCCGGAGAGCGCGCCGATCAGGCCGAGCACGGCCAGGCTACGGAGCAGGGTCTGCAGGTGCTTCATGGGTGGGGTCTCCTTACGAGCGAGGGGGGCGGTGGGGGACGGACGGACTCGGGGCGTCGAGGACGGACGCGTCCGACAGGTCGGGCGCGTCCTTGCGGACGGTGAGCGACAGGAAGTAGGCGTCGCCTCGGTAGAGGCTGCGGGTCAGGCCGAGGAGGCGCCCGCTCGCGAGTCGGTTGACCCGCGTCGAGTACAACATCGGCGCTCCGGGCTCCACGCCCAGGCGCGCCGCGGCCTCGTCGTCGGCGGCGACCGACTCGATCGTGGTGTCCGCCACGGCGACCTCGTCCCCGAGCAATCGTTCCGCCCCCTGGTAGAACGATCCTGCGAAGTCGAGGTCGGCGAACGCCGTGACCCACGTCGGGGCCACGACCACCTGGTTGAGTCCGATCGGCCGATCGCCGTGGAGGCGCAGACGTTCGACGCGGAGCACCGTCGCTTCCGGGTCGCACCCGAGCAACGCCGCGTCGCCGGGGCCTGCCGCCTCCTCCCGTCGCTGCAACACCTGCGTCGAAGGGTCGAGTCCGTGGGCCAGCGCATCCTCCTGGAACCCGAGCAGCCGACCGGCCACCCGCGCCACCTTCGTCTGCGCCACGAACGTGCCGATGCCCCGGCGTCGCACCAGCAGGCCGGCGTCCGCCAGGCGCGAGAGCGCCTGGCGGGCCGTCATGCGCGAGACGGCGTAGGTACGGCACAGCTCCTCTTCGCTGGGCACACGGGCGCCCAGCGGAAGCGTTCCGCTCCCGATCGCTTCGCGCAAATCCCGCTCGATGCGTGCGTACATGGGCACGTCCGGTCGGCTCACGACCCCTCCTTCGCGTACGGTGTTGTCTAGACGACTATAATGCGTCCCGGGCGAGGGGGCAACCCCCGGGCGCGGGCGCGCCCCGGAACCGGCTGCTGATAGCCTGCTCCGGACCCCGCGCGACGACGTGCGGTCCGACGGAACGGGACGGAGACGATGCCACGAGCGGACGATAGGACGCGGACCAAGGAGGGGACCCGGTGCTGACCACCCTGGGCGGGCTCGCCCTCTTCCTGCTCGGCATCGACCGCATCGCCAAGGCGCTCCAGGCGCTCTCGGGCCCGCGGATGCGGCGCGCCCTGGCGAGCGCCACCAAGGGGCCGTTCCGCGCCCTGCTGACGGGGACCGGCGTCTCCGCCGCGACGCAGAGCGGCACCGCCACCGCCGTGACCACGCTCGGTCTGGTCGCGACCGGTCTGATCGCCGTCCGCGAGGGGATCGCCATGTCGCTCGGCTCGAAGGTGGGGGCGACCCTCGCGATCCAGCTCGCCGCCTTCGACGTGGCCGAGGCCTCCATCCCGTTGATCGGGATCGGGTTCGTCCTGCTCTCCTGGAAGCGTGCGCGCGATGTGGGCGGCCTGCTGGTCGGCGCGGGGCTCCTCTTCTTCGGCCTGGACGTCACCGTCTCCTCCGTGGCCGACCTTCGGAGCAGCGAACTGTTCGCCCTGCTCGTCGAGGCCGCCGAGCGTCAGCCCCTCGCGGTGGCGGCGGTCGGCGCGTTGCTCGGGGCGGTGCTGTCGAGCACGAACGGCGTGACCGCCGTCGCGCTCGGGCTGTTCGCGGCCGGCGCGGTGGGGCTCCCCACCGCGATCGCCCTGGTCGTGGGCGGCAACGCCGGCGGAACCGTCCTCCCGCTCCTCGCCGCCCGCAACCTGGACGTAGCCGCCCAACGCGTCGCGCTCGTGCACATCGCCTTCAAGGCGTTCGGCGCCGTCGCCGTCGTCGCGGCGGCCGGTCCGGCCGCGGCGGCGATCGCCGCGCTGGGCGGCGACGGCGCACGCCAGATCGCCAACGCCCACACCCTCTTCAACGTCGCCGTCGCGATTCCCGGCACGATCCTGGCCGGCCTGGGCGCGGCCTTGGCGACGCGTGCGCTCCCCCAGCGGGACGAACCGACCGGACCGAAGTACCTGCGCTCCGACGCGCTCGAGCGTCCGTCGCTCGCCCTCGCGCTGGTGCAGCGGGAGACGGTCCGGATCAGCGACCAGGTCGGCGTCATGAGCGACCTGGCCGTCGACGGTCTGAGGAACGGTCAGTGGCCGCGCGAGCCGATCGCCGCCCGCGAGGCGAAGGTCGACGCGCTGACGGTCTCGGTGGTCGACTACCTGGCCACCCTGCGGCGAAGGCACGGCGAGGACGAGACCAGCGAACGCCTGCTCCTGGTGGCGACCGAGCTCGAGCACATGGGCGACCAGATCCGCCGCATGCTGCGGCGCGAGGACCGGCTGCGCGACGCCGGACTCGAGTTCAGCCGCGAGGGGCGCGAGGAGCTGGCCGAGACCGGCGCGCGCGTGCAGCGGCGGCTGCGGACGGCGTTCACGGCGCTCGCCACCGGCGATCCGGTCATGGCCGACGAGGTGCTCGACGGCCGGCCCGAGCTCGAACGCTGGGTGGCGCGGATGCGGGTCGCGCACCTGAGCCGGCTCGAAGCGCAGCTCCCCGAGTCGCGCGGCTCCTCGTCCCACCACCTCGAGATGCTGACGTTGCTCCGCCAGCTCGACGCGAGCGTGACGCGCATCGCCGGCTGGGCTCGAGGGGGGCTCGATCGGCGACCGGAACCGGGCTCCCGTTCCGGTCGGACGGAGGACACGCGCACCGCCGGCGAGCGTGGGGCACGGCCGCCGTTCGGCGCCGGCGCCGCGGCCGACCGGGACGCCGGTTAGCCCGGCGCGGCCGGGCGCGACGGCCCCGCGTTCGGGGCGTCGCGCAGGCCCTTGCGCAGGGGCGCCTCCACGCACTATGATCGAGCAGTTTCCGAAGATCGTCGAAGAGGCCTTTTTCGAAACACCGGGAGCGAACGGCGCTTCCGTGACCTATCGAATGCCCCGCCCGAGCGGCGCGGGCAGTGAGGAATGCATCATGGCTACAGGCAACGTCAAGTGGTTCAGCAACGAAAAGGGCTTCGGCTTCATCGCCCCCACCGGTGGCGGCGACGATCTGTTCGTGCACTTCAGCGCCATCCAGGGCTCCGGCTTCAAGAGCCTGGACGAGGGTGACGAGGTCGAGTTCGACGTCGGTCAGGGCCAGAAGGGCCCGCAGGCGCAGAACGTCACGGTCACCCGCAAGGCGGAAGGCGCCGCGCGCGGTGGCGGCGGCCGCTACTGAGCACGGCGTGACGCTCGGGCGGCCCTGAGGCCGTCCCGGCGAAACGAACCGTACGAGAACGGCCCCGGCGATCGCCGGGGCCGTTCTCGTACGGTTCGTTTCGCCGG
>SLSQ01000010.1 GCA_007130355.1 Trueperaceae bacterium | reverse complement strand
GGCTGGTCGGTCCAGACCGTGGCGGTCCGGGACTACCAGCTCGCCCGCTCGATCGCCGACGACCTGCGGGCGCACGGGTACGACGCCTACAGCGAGTTCGCGATGGCCGACGGGGTGCAGTGGACCCGGGTCCGGGTCGGATGCTTCGGCGACGTGCGCCTCGCCGAAGCGTTCGCACGTATCCTGCACGGCTCCGGCCACGACGCCGCCGCGGTGGTCGAGCGCAGCGGCGGCGCCCCGACGCGCGGCTGCGTGGTACGGGACGTCGGGTTCGTGGCGCCCGACGCCTGGGAACAACCGGTCCCGGGGCTGCCGACCTTCCGGGTCGAGGTGGCCGGCGTGTCCGGGATGGTCCGCTACGACGGTCGGCGCTGGCAGCTGCTGCAGGCGCCGGCGAACGAGGCGCTCGCGCCCCGCGATGCCGCCTCCGGACGCTTCCGCGAGGCGAACGGAACCCCGGAACCGTTCGTCGTGTACGAGCACGAGGACGGTCCGACCCTGCTCTGCCCCGGAACCCTGCTCGCGTCGCTCGAGAACGCGGTGATCGTCGACGACGACGGCGTCGTCGCCTCCTGCCGCCTCGAGGACGAGGACGCGGCGTTCCCGGAGGAGACGTGACCGTCGTCGTCGTGACCGGCATGAGCGGTGCCGGCATCACCACCGCTCTGCACGCGCTCGAGGACGCCGGCTTCTTCGCCGTCGACAACCTGCCGCCGGCGCTCTGGGCGTCGCTGGCCGCCACGGTCGCCAGCTCCGGCGGCGAGCGCCTCGCCATCGCCGTCGACGTGCGCAGCCGCGCCTTCCTCCACGAGGCGCCGGCCGCGCTCGAAGCGTTGCGGACGTCCGGCTCGACGCCCCGGGTCGTGTACCTCGACGCGCGGGACGAGACGCTGGTCCGGCGCTTCAGCTTCACGCGCCGCACGCACCCGATCGGCCGTGGTTCGTTGAGCGAAGACCTGGACGACGAACGTTCGGCACTCGAGCCGCTCCGGTCGCGCGCCGACGTCGTGGTCGACACCACCCGCCTGGCCGCCAAGGAGCTGCAGACGCGGATGCAGCGCCTCGTCGGCGGCGACGCCTTCCGACTGCGCCTCTCGTCGTTCGGCTACAAGCGCGGCGTGCCCACCGACGTCGACGCCGTTCTGGACGTGCGCGGCATGCGCAATCCGTACTACGATCCCGAACTCCGCTCGCGGCCGGGCACCGACCCGGAGGTGCAGGCGTACGTCTTCTCCGAAGGCGGGGTCGACGCCTACGCGCGGCTCCGCGACATGATCCGCGAGCTGGCCGACGCGGCCCGGGACTCCGGGCGCGGCGGGTACGCCGTCGCGATCGGGTGCACCGGCGGTCAGCACCGCTCGGTGTCGGTGGTCGAGCGGCTGGCCCACGACCTGGCCGACGTGGGGACCGTCCTGCCCGACCATCGCGATCTGGACGAGGCCCTGGTCGAGCACGCCGCACCGAGGGCGGACGAAGGGAGCGCGTGAGCGCGGCTCCGGACGTACGGACGCGGCCGCACGAGCCTGCGTCGCGGCACGGCGTCGGACCGGAGTCCGGGCGCTGGCACCGGCTGCGGCTCTGGCTGGCCCCGGGGATGGGGGTCAAGCGGCACGTGACGATCGCCATCGCCGGAGCGCTCTTCGCCGGCGCGGGCCTGGTGGCGGGCGCCCTCTGGGCGGCGGCGGACCTGCGGGCCGAGGTGGCGGCGCCGATCGAAGAGGTCCTCGTGAGCGACGCCTGGCGTGCCTTCGGCGGTCCGATCGCCATCGCCGTGCTCCTGGTCGGCGCCTGGGTGACGGTCTCCGCCATCGGCCGCCTGAATCGGTCCCTGCTCTCGAACTGGCTCCCGCGTCCGCACGACGCCGCCTCGCTCCTGCACGAGCGGCTGCGCCTCTCGCGCGGGCCGCGGATCGTCGCGTTCGGTGGTGGAACCGGCCTGTCGAACCTGCTGCGCGGGTTGCGCAGCGCGACGAGCCGCCTCACCGCGGTCGTCACCGTCGCCGACGACGGCGGGTCGTCCGGCCGGCTCCGCACCGCCTTCGGCATGCCGGCGCCGGGGGACCTCTCCGACTGCCTCGCGGCCCTCTCCGACCAGGAGGTCGAGGTCGGTCGTCTGATGCAGTACCGCTTCGTGCGCGGTGGCGAGCTGCAAGGCCACACCTTCGGCAACCTGCTCATCACCACGCTCGCCGAGGTCGAGGGCGACCTCGGCGCCGCGACCCGGGTGCTGAACCGCATGTTGCACCTCTCCGGCGCCGTCTGGCCGGTCACCGCCACGCCGGTCACGTTGGTCGCGACCAAGGACGGGGGCAACGAAGTCCGCGGCGAGTCGGAGCTTCGGACGCGCCCCGGCGCGGTGCGGCGGCTCGCGATCGACCCGCCCGACGCGGCGGCGCTGCCGGAGGTCATCGACGCCGTCCGCGACGCCGATCTGATCGTGCTCGGTCCCGGCAGCCTGTACACGTCGGTCGTCGCGCCGTTGCTGGCTCCCGAGATCCGGAACGCCCTGGCGTCGACCGCCGCGCCGGTCGTGTACGTCTGCAACATCATGACGGAAGCGGGCGAGAGCGACGGCATGAGCGCCTTCGAGCACGTGCGGGCGATCCACGAGCACGTCGGCCGCTGGCCCGACATGGTCCTCGTCAACGAAGCGGAGATCGACCCCGACCGCGAGGCCGCCTACGCGGCGGAGGGCGCGACCGACGTGGTGCTCGACCGCGAGGCGTTCGAGGGGGCGGGGGTCGCGCTGCGGACCGCGCCGCTGCTCGGTTCGGGACCGCACGCGCAGCACGATCCCGGCCGCCTGGCGGCGCGGATCGCGGAAATCGCCTGGAGCGCCCGGGGTCGGCGGGGGGTCGCATGATCCTCGAGACGTTGGCGCTGCTGGCGCTCACGCGCGTCGATCCGGCGGGCGACGCGCACGGCGACGGAAGCCTCGCGCCTCCGACCGCCCCGGTCTACGCCACCATGGCGCCGTTCGATCTGGTCGAGGTGTCGGTGCTCGACCGGTCCGAGCTCGTCTTTCGCGTGCGGCTCGCGGACATGCCGAACCCCGGCGGGCTCGAGCACGGCATCACCCTCCCGGTGGTCGACCTCTACCTCGACGCGGACGTCGACGGCGGTCGCGCCGAGTTGCTCCCCGGTCCGGAGATGTTCATGCCGGAGGGGCGGGGCTGGAACGTCGCGGTCCGGATCACCGGGGACTTCGCCTACGCTCGGACGGCGGACGACGTCGACGGTCCGCCCCTCCCGGTCGAGGTCCGCCGCGACGACGACGTCCTCGAGATCGTGACGTCCCTCCCCCGCCCCGAGGCGCTGCACGAGCTGCACGCGCTGACCGGCGTCTACGATCCGTTCTCCGAGACCGGCTGGCGACCGGTCGCGACCGCACCGTCCCCGTGGGCGTTCTCGAGCGACCTGCCGCACCCTCCGGTGATCGACCTCACCGCCGACGACGACGAAGCGCAGCGGACGGCGCTGGCGACCGGCGTCCTGCCCGAACGGGTCCGCGCACCGGAGGCCGGACCGTGGACCTGGCTGATGCTGGGCGGCGTCGCGATCGCGGTCTTCGGCCTGGTCGCGCGCCGCTTCGGCCCGAGCGAAGCGCCCACGGCCGCGCGGAGCGGGGAGGCGGACGCCCGGACGGTGGACGACGCGCCACGGTCCGACGGTGCGGAGGCGTCGGACGACGCCCCGGACCCGGACGAAGAGGCTCCGGAGCGGGCGGACGCGCAGGTACCGGTCGTGGCGGGGCCACCGGCGAACGACGCCGGCCCGCCACGACCGATCGACGCGCACGACCTCGCCACGGCGCTCGCCGCGACCTCCGACCGGCCGGAGGTCGTCGTGCGACCGAGCCGCGCGACGGCGACGGCCCTCGAGAGCGGACGCCCGATCGTGGTCGGACGGTCCGGGCGCACGACGGAGGCGCCCGCCGCGACCGGACTCGCCGCCTCCGCCGCCTTCCGAGGGACGGCGGGGGAGGCCGAGTCGGACGGAAACGCGGCCGCCGAGGCACGACGGCTCCGAACCCACTGGGCGGACGGCGACGGGTGGTGGTTCGAGGACCCGGACGACGCGGAGGTCGGCGAGGGCTGGGCGCGGCTCGAGGTTCCCGCCGACGCCCACGACCCCGCCGGCGACGGGTCGGACGAGGCTCCGTCGGAGGCGTCGGTCCCCGACGACGCCGATTCGGACGACGCCGGTTCGGACGGCGCTGATTCGGACGGCGCCGATGCGGACGATGCGGACGATGCG
>SLSQ01000059.1 GCA_007130355.1 Trueperaceae bacterium | reverse complement strand
TGTTCGCGACCGTCTTCTTCATCTCCCTCCAGGCGGTCGCCCCCAGCGGGACCGGCCTGGCCGAGCAGGCGGTCTCGGCCAGCTTCTACCTGTTGTTCGGGTACTTCGCGGCGCTGTGGATGCACCGTCGCGGCACGCAGGCGAACCCGGTGCCGCTGGTGGTGATCGCGGCGGCGCTGATGGGCGTGGTGTCGGGCGTCAGCCAGTGGCTGCAGCCGGCGCTCGAGCCGCTGCCGCTGCTGCTGGCGCTGACCGTCCCGCTCGCCTTCGCCGGCGCGAAGCTCGGCGACCTGGTGTGGCGGCGCGCTCCCTGAGCGGAGGCGGGTCCCTCCCGCTCCTCGGCGGTCCCCACCGACCGATCGCGGTCCTGGCGGCGATGCCCGAGGAGCTGGCCGCCCTGACGCCGGAACTCCGGAACCCCTCGCGGGCGCGGGTGGGACCGTTCGAGGCGGTGCGCGGCACGGCGTACGGCCGGGTCGTGCTGGCGGCGGTGAGCGGCGTCGGCAAGGTCAACGCCGCCGCCGTGACGCAACGGCTCCTCGCCGAGGGCGCCGGTGCCCTGCTCTTCACCGGCGTGGCCGGCGCGCTCGATCCGGAGCTGCGTCCGTTCGACCTGGTGATCGCCGACGACGCGGTGCAGCACGACGTCGACGTCGGAGCGCTCGGCTACGCCCCCGGTCAGGTGCCGGGCGAGCCGCCAGCGTGGAGCGCCGACCCGGCGCTGGCCGACCTCGCCGCCGCCGCGGCGGGCGACGCCTGCGACGGCGGGCACGCCTTGGCGGGCGACGGGGCGGGGTGCGCCGAGGGCGAGCGGCGCCCGCGCGTCGTGCGCGGACGGATCGCCTCGGGCGACCGGTTCGTGGCCGACCCGGAGGAGCGGGCCCGCATCCGGGCCGCCTTCGGCGCCGTCTGCGCCGAGATGGAGGGGGCCGCCGCGGCCCAGATCTGCGCGCGCTGGGGGGTTCCGTGGGCGATCGTGCGCTCGATCAGCGACGGGGCCGACGGCGACGCCTCGGTCGACTTCCGGGCGTTCACCGAACGGGCGGCCGGGGCGGCCGCTCAGGTGGTGCTCGGCGTGCTCCGGCGCCTCCCGAGCGAACGGGAGGATCCCGGCTCCCTGCGGTAGCATGCGCGCGACGAAGGGGGCCCTCCGGAACGGGGGTCCCACGCCGCGTCGCGGCCGGCCCGACCGACGCCTCGCACCGGGGCGCCACCGGCCCGCGAGAGGAGACGACCGCATGACGGACGTGTTGGACGATCTGCTGGACCACGACCGGTCGCAGCTGACCCCGGAGGAACGGACCGAGCTGAACCGGATCGAGCTCCGCGAGTGGCTCGAATCGCTCGACTACGTGCTGGCCTCCGGCGGCGCCGACCGGGTCCGCGCGATCCTGGAACGCCTCGAGAGCCACGCCCACCGGCTGGGCGTCGAGATCCCGTTCACCGCGCAGACGCCGTACGTGAACACCATCCCCGCCGACGAGGAACCGGAGTACCCGGGCGACCTCGAGCTCGAGAACCGCATCCGTGCCTACGTGCGCTGGAACGCGCTCGCGATGGTGGTACGCGCGAACGCCGAGAGCGACGGCATCGGCGGCCACCTTTCGACCTACGCTTCGGCCGCCACCCTCTACGAGGTGGGCTTCAACCACTTCTTCCGCGGGCCCGAGAAGGGCGAGGACGCGGACCTGCTCTACATCCAGGGCCACGCCAGCCCCGGGATCTACGCTCGCAGCTACCTCGAGGGACGCTTCGAGACGGAGCACCTCCGGAACTTCCGGCGTGAGCTCCAGGACGCGCCGGGCCTCTCGAGCTACCCCCACCCGTGGTCGATGCCCGACTACTGGCAGTTCCCGACGGTGTCGATGGGGCTCGGACCGATCCTGTCGATCTACAACGCCCGCTTCGCTCGGTACCTCGAGAACCGGGGCCTCAAGGAAGCGGGCGACGGGAAGGTCTGGGCGTTCCTCGGCGACGGCGAGACGGACGAGCCGGAGACGCTCGGCGCGATCAAGGTCGCTGCACGCGAGAAGCTCGACAACCTCGTCTGGGTGATCAACTGCAACCTGCAACGGCTCGACGGTCCGGTGTTCGGGAACGGCAAGATCATCCAGGAGCTCGAGGGGATCTTCCGCGGCTCCGGCTGGAACGTGATCAAGGTGACCTGGGGCTCCGGCTGGGACGAACTCCTGGCGAAGGACACGGAGGGGCACCTGATCGAACGGTTCGACCGTCTGGTCGACGGCGAGTCGCAGCGCTACGCGGCGTTCGGTGCGCCCGAACTGCGCGAGCGGTTCTTCGACACGCCGGAGCTGAAGAAGCTGATCGATGGCTGGAGCGACGACGATCTGAACCGCCTGAACCGAGGCGGGCACGACACCAAGAAGGTGTTCGCCGCCTACGCCAAGGCGGTCCGGACGCGCAACGTGCCCACCGTGATCCTGGCGCGCACCGTCAAGGGGTACGGGCTCGGCTCGACCGCGGAGGCGAAGAACCCGGCCCACCAGACCAAGAAGCTCGCGACGGACGACATGCGCGCCTTCCGCGACCGCTACCGGATCCCGGTCGACGACGACGCCATCGAGAGCGATCCGTTCTTCCGTCCCGATCCGGACGCGCCCGAGGCCCGCTACCTGAGGGAGCGGCGCGAGGCGCTGGGCGGCGCGCTTCCGGCCCGACGCGTCGACGCCGAAGCGATGCCCGTTCCGGACGCGGAGCTGTTCGAGGAGTTCTTCGGCGGGACCAAGGACCGCGCCGTTTCGACGACCATGGTCTTCGTCCAGGTGCTCCGGAAGCTCCTTCGGGACGCCACTTGGGGCGAGCGGATCGTGCCGATCGTGCCGGACGAGGCGCGCACCTTCGGCATGGAGGCGCTGTTCCGCCAGATCGGCATCTACGCCAGCAGCGGCCAGATGTACGAACCGGTCGACCAGGACGCCCTCATGTCGTACAAGGAGCGCAAGGACGGAGCGATCCTGCAGGAGGGGATCACCGAGGCCGGCGCCATGTCGAGCTTCCTCGCCGCCGGCACCTCGTTCGTGAACTACGGCGTCACGACCGTCCCCTTCTACGTCTACTACTCGATGTTCGGGTTCCAGCGGATCGGCGACCTGGCCTGGGCCGCCGGGGACATGCGCGCCAAGGGGTTCATGCTGGGCGCGACCGCCGGCCGGACCTCGCTGCCGGGCGAGGGACTGCAGCACCAGGACGGCCAGTCGCACCTGCTGGCCCTGCCGATCCCGAACCTGCGCGCCTACGATCCCTCGTTCGCCTTCGAGCTCGCCACCATCGTCCGCGACGGCATGCGCCGCATGTACCACGATCTCGAGGACGTCTTCTACTACCTCACGATCGGGAACGAGAACATGCCCCAGCCGGCCGCGCCCGACCACTTGGAGCGCGACGAGCTGGTCGACGGCATCGTGCGGGGCCTCTACCGCTTCCGGCCGTCGAAGCGGCGCTTCAAGACCACGGCGCAGCTGTTCGGCTCCGGCGCGATCATGGGCGAGGTCCTGAAGGCTCAGAAGATCCTCGAGGAGTACAAGGTGGCCGCCGACGTCTGGAGCGTGACCAGCTACAAGGCGCTGCACGTCGACGCGGTCGCCGTCGCGCGGCGCAACCGCCTGCGGGCGCCGGACGCCGAGCCGGAACGGTCGTACCTGTTCCGGACGCTCGAGGGGGTGGAGGGACCGCTCGTCGCGGCGTCCGACTACGTCAAGGCGCTCCCCGACATGCTCGCGCCGTACCTGCCGCGCCCGTTCGTGTCGCTCGGCACCGACGGGTTCGGACGGAGCGAAGCGCGGCCCGAGCTCCGCGCGCACTTCGAGGTGAATGCGGCGCACGTCGCTTGGGCCGCCCTGAGGGCGCTCGCCGACGAAGGCGCGATCCCCGCCGACGTGGCGGACCGCGCCGCGTCCGACCTCGGCATCGACCCGGACAAGCCCGACCCGGCCGTCGCCTGATCGCGCCGGAGCAGAGGAGACCATCGTGAGCAGCGAATTCAAGCTTCCCGAAGTGGGCGAAGGGATCGAGGCCGGCACCGTGGTGCAGGTGCTGGTGTCGGTCGGCGACGCGATCGAGGTGGACCAGTCCGTCCTCGAGCTCGAGACCGACAAGGCGGTCGTCGAGGTGCCTTCGACCGTCTCCGGCGTGGTCGAGAAGGTCCACGTGGCGGAGGGGGACGAGGTCGCCATCGGCGCCACCGTGCTCACCGTCGGGGAAGGCGCGGGCGCCGCCGCGGCCGACGACGCCGACGAGGCG
>SLSQ01000256.1 GCA_007130355.1 Trueperaceae bacterium | reverse complement strand
CGCCGTCGCGGCGGCGACGCTGCTGCCGGTCGGCGGAGCGTTGGGCGCCCCCCTCCCCCTGCTGCTGCGGCGCATCGGCGCCGCAGGTCCGGTGGCGGTGGCGCGGGCGTGGGCGCTGAACGGCTACGGCTCGCTCGTCGCCGGCGTCGGCACCATCGTCGCCGCGCACCTCGTCGGCTACGCCGCCGCCGCCTTCGCCGCGGCCGGGGTGTACCTGGCGGCCGCCGGCGTGGCGGCCACGATCCGGTCGCCGGCCGCTGCCGACGACGGCACGGAGGCGTGACCCTCCGGTCACGGCACGACGCGCACGCCCCCCTGCGCCAGCGACCGTTCGACCGTCAGGCACAGCCGGACGGCGGCGGCGCCGTCGGCCCCGGTCGCGAGCGGCGCGACGGAACGGTCCCCCTGGTCGCGCGCGACGCACGCCTCGAGGAAGGCGCGGTCGTGCGCCACGAGGTCGAAGGCGTGGCCGCTGGCGGCGCGCAGCGCGACGCGTTCGGCCGGCGCGTCGCGGTCCTCCCCGCGGTGCACGAACGCGACGCTGCGGGGCGCCGGATCGTCGTCCCGGTCCCCCTCCCAGACCGCACGGAACGACCCCTCGTCGCCCACCAGCGTCACGTCGACCCGGTGGCCCCAGGCGGCGATCGACCGTCCCGCCCACGCCTGCGCCCCGCCGGGGAACTCGAGCCGCACCTCCAGGTTCTGGTGCTCCCCCTCCCGACCCGGACGGTCGGTGGCGAACGCCTGCACGGCGATCGGGTCGCCGGCCCACCAACGGATCAGGTCCAGGTAGTGGATCGGCTCCTCGAGCACCGGGCTGCCGCGTCGGGCCGGGTCGGCCTTCCAGCCGCCGGCGCCCGCCCGGTGCGGACGCCGCCAGAGGCGCACCGCCAGGTGCCGCGGCGCGCCGAGCGTGCCGTCGTGCAGGAGCCGGTGCGCCGTCTCGGCCCAGGCGTACGCCCGCATCTGGTGTCCGACGGCGAGCACCCGGTCGTGCGCCTCGGCCAGGGCGACCAGCGCCTCGGCCTGGTCCGTCCGGAGCGCCAGCGGCTTCTCGACCAGCACGTGCCGTCCGGCGCGGAGGCAGGCGGCGGCGTGCTCGGCGTGCAGGTGGTTCGGGCCGCAGACCACGACGGCGTCCGGTTCGCGCGCCAGGAAGGCGCTCAGCTCGGTTCCGGCCCAAGCGCCCCACTCCGCCTCGACCCGTTCGGCGCTCGCGTCGGTCGCGACCAGGACCGCGGCGACGGTGGCGCCCGCCTCCTCGAGGGCGCGGCGGTGCGCCTCGGCCCAGCGACCCGCTCCGATCGTTCCGATCCGCATCGTGCCTCCATCCGGACGCCGGGGCGATCCCGCCGTCCGTGCGGTCAGCGCTCGGCGCCGACCTCCAGGTAGCGGCGTCGCAGCGACGCCGCGTCGACCGGTTCCGACCAGAACCGTCCCTGACCCAGGCCGTACCCGAGGGTCCGGAACGCCTCGAGGTCCGCGGCGGTCTCGATCCCCTCGGCGACGGCGTCGATGCCGAGCCCCCGGGCGAGCGCCGCCAGCCCCGCCGCCGTGCCGGACGCGGTCGGATCGTCGCTGTGCGCGCGGACCGAAGCGGCGTCGGAGCGGAGCCAGTCCACCCCCGACCGATCGAGCGCCTCGAGCGACAGGCCGCCGCGCGCGAAGTCCTCGAGCCCGATCCGGATCCCATGCGCCCGAAGCACGTCGAGCGCCGCCGAGACGCCGCCCTCCGGGCGCCGCACCGCCCGTTCGGTCAGGTCCAGCCGCAGGCGCGACGGGGCCAACCCGCCCCGGCGGACCGCGTCGAGCAACGAGCGGGCCGGATCGGGCAGGGCGAAGTGCATCGGCGAGAGGTTCACGGAGAGGATCCAGCCGCGCGCCGCCGGGTGGTCGTCGCTCCAGTCGGACAGGGACCGGGCGGCCTCCTCGAGCACCCAGCGGTCCAGCTGCACCACGAGTCCGGACTGCTCGGCCAGGGGCACGAACGCGTCCGGGGCGAGGAGTCCCCGCTCCGGATGGGCCCAGCGCACCAACGCCTCGATCCCCACGACCTTCTCGTCGTCGAGTCGCACGATCGGTTGGAACGCGAGGCGCAGTTCGCCGTCGCGGATCGCCCGCTGCAGCGCCTCCACTTCCGGATCGACCGTCCGCACCGGTGGGCGCGGCGCCCCCTCGTCCCCGTCGCTCGGCTCGTAGATCGCCCAGCGGGCCTTCCCCTGCGCCTTGGCGCGGTACATCGCCCGGTCGGCGTCCCGGAGCAGCGCGTCCGGCCCGGCGACGCCGGGGCGGGCGAAGGCGACGCCGATGCTGGCGCTGGTGCGGACCTCGGCGTCCTCGACCTGGAACGGGCGGGTCAGCTCCGCCTGGATCCGCTCGGCGGTCCGGATCGCCTGGGCATCGTCGTCGGCGTCCTCGATCAGCACGCAGAACTCGTCCCCGCCGAAGCGGGCGACGGTGTCGGCGTCGCGGACGCAGCCGCGCAGGCGGTCGGCCACCGCGACCAGCAGGGCGTCGCCCGCTGCGTGCCCGAGGTCGTCGTTGACCGCCTTGAAGCGATCGAGGTCCAGGAACAGGAGCGCGAAACGGCCGGCCCGCCGCCGGAAACGGGAGAGGGCGTGCTCGAGCCGGTCGCGCAGCAGCGCCCGGTTGGCGAGGCCGGTCAGGTCGTCGTAGAGCGCTCCCCGGCGCAACCGGTCCTCGTGCGCCTGCGCCGCGGTCACGTCGCGGCTGGTGGCGACCCGGTGCACGACCCGACCGGTACCGTCGCGCACGGCGTGCGTGCGGGTCTCGATCCACCGTTCGCCGCCGTCGGCGGCGGGCACGGCCGCGCGGTAGCGGGCGGTGACCTCGTCCGACCCGGTCGCGCTCCAGAGCGCGCGGACCGTCTCGGCGTCGTCGGCCCGGGCCCAGGCGCGCGGGTCCTCGGGCGGGGCGGCCGTGCCGCCGGGACCCGCCACCAGCTCGCGACCGGCCGGGTTCAGGTAGACGGTCCGTCCCTCCGGCTCGTGCAGGCTCACGCCGTCCCCGACCCGTTCGGCGAGCAACCGGAAGCGCTCCTCGCTGCGGCGTCCCCGTTCGAAGAGGTCGCGGTACGCCTCGGCCTGGCGGCGCGCGTGCTCGTGCAGCGACTGCCGCGCGAGCGCCGCGCCGAGCGACTGGGCGAGGGCGTCGAGCGCCGACTCGGCGACGGCGTCGACCTCGTTCCCGACCTCGCACCAGAGCGCGCCGACCGGCTTGCCCTCCTCGCCGCGCACCGACGCGGCGATCCGGACCGGCCCGGAGGCGCCCGCCGGTCCGTCGCGGACCGGACGCGACGCGTCCCCGGCCCGGGCGAGGAGGTCGGCGGGCGGGGGGTGCGGCGACGTGCCCACGATGGCGACGCTCGTCCAGGTGCCTGGGTCCGGGTCGTGCACCGCGAAGCCCGCACGCTCCGCCCGAACGATCCGGACGGCGGCGTCGAGGACCCGTTCGATCGCGCCGGACCGGGATCGGCCCGCGAGCAGGTCGCGCGCCACATCGGTCAGCGCTTCGGCGGTGGCGCGCTCGCGGTCGTGGCGGTCCTTCGCATCGGCGCGCGCGATCGCCGTCTCGATCGCCGCCGCCAGCTGTCCGAACCCGCGGAGCGCCGCGTCGTCGACCGTCGCCCCGTCGCGGAACGCGAACAGGGCCGCGCCGCGGACGCCTTCGTCGTCCGTCAACGGCGTCGCCAGCACCCGCTCGGCGATCGTCCGCCAGCCACGGAACGGTCCTTCCCCATCGTCGTCGGTCGGGTCCCAGGCACGCCAAGCGCGCCCCGCGCCCCGCTCGGAGCGCGGCTCCGCCCCACGCGCGAACGCGAACGCCGCCCGCGCGTCGCTGCGTCGTTCGAGCCCGGGATCGCGGCCCTCCGGTCCGTACAGGCGCCAGACGACGTCGTCGTCGGCACCGGCGCGCGCGGGCGCGCTCCGCACGATCGTGCCGAATCGAACCAACGCCGCGAGGCGTGCGTCGAACGTCTCGCTCGCGAGCAGCGGCAGGAACGCCTCGACCGACTCGGCGGCCCGCAGGCCCCGCTCGACCCGGGCGAGAGCGCGGTGCGCCCGTTCGCTACGGGCGTAGCCGCGCTCGAGGCGCAGGCGTTCGATCACGGCCCCGATCTGCGCGGCGAACGTCTCGGCCACCTCGAGCGCTTCCGGTCCGAACGCGTCGGGACGGTCGGGATCGTCGAGCTGCAGGCGCGCGACCTCGCGCTCCGCCCCGCTCTCGGTCCGGACCGTCACCGGCGCCTG
>SLSQ01000213.1 GCA_007130355.1 Trueperaceae bacterium | reverse complement strand
TGCTGCGGCTCTGGCACTGGGGCGGCGCGGACCGGATCGCGCCCGACCTGGGGCCGGCCCTGGGCGTGCTGGCGGCGGCCGCGGTGCTGTACGGGTCGTGGCAGGCGATCGTGCAGACGCGTGCGAAGCGGATGGTGGCCTACTCGACGGTGGCCCAGCTCGGGTACGTGCTGCTGGCCTTCCCGCTGATCGCGCCGGAAGCGTTCCGAGCCGCGACCCTGCACCTGGTCGCGCACGGCGCGGCCAAGGCCGGAATGTTCCTGGCGGTCGCGAACCTGATGCACGCCGTCGGCAGCGACCGGATCGCGGCGCTGCGCGGCGTGGACCGGTTCCGGCCGATCGACGTGATGGCGTTCTCGCTGGCGGGCGTGAGCCTGATGGGCCTCCCGCCCAGCGGCGGCTTCCTGGCCAAGTGGTCGTTCCTCCAGGCGGCCTGGGGTCAGCAGGCGTACGGCGTCGTGGCGCTCCTCACCGTCGGAAGCCTGGCGGCCGCGGTCTACGTGTTCCGGGCGATCGCGACGTTCTGCGCCCGGCCCGAGCCGGACGATCCGGTCGCGGACCCGGCCGAGGCGCACCCCGTGCCCCGCGCGGCCGGCCTGGCGGCGTTGGCCCTGGCGCTGCTCGCCGTCACCAGCGGCCTGGCGGCGGAACCGTGGCTGTCCTGGCTGACCTCGCAGGCGCCGGCCGGGGGCGGTCCGTGACCCGCGCGCGGCGCGTCGGCCACGCGGCCCGGCGGGCGACGTGAACGCGGCGGAGCTCGACGCCCTCCTGGTGGCGGCGGTCCTGGCGTCGTCGCTGCTGGCGGGCATCGCGATCTTCGTATTGGGCGAGGCGCGCACCCGGGCCCGGACCTGGGTGAACCTGGTCGCCGCGGTCGCCAAGCTGGGGTTCGTGCTCTGGATCGCCGTGCGGGTGGCCGACGGCCGTCAGCCGGCGCTGCGGATCCCGCTGCTTCCGGAGTGGGACCTGCTGCTGCGGGCCGACGCGCTCAGCCTGCTGTTCGCCGTGCTGTCGGCGTCGCTCTGGTTGGTGACGACGGTGTACGCCGTGGCGTACCTCGAACGCGGACGCGACCGGGCCCGCTTCTTCGGCCTGTTCAGCCTCTGCGTGACCGCCACCATGGGCGTGTCGATGGCGGGCAACCTGTTCACCTTCTTCGTCTTCTTCGAAATGCTGACCCTCACCACCTGGCCGCTGGTGACGCACGCCGGCACCCGTGCCGCCGTGGCCGGCGGCCGCACCTACCTGGCCTACACCCTGGCCGGCAGCGCGTCGCTGCTGATCGGCCTGATCTGGCTGTACGGCCTGGCCGGTCCGCACGACTTCCTGGCCGAGGGCGGCGTGCGCGGCGTCGACCCCGGCAACGACGCGGCGCTACGGGCGATCTTCGTGCTGCTGGCGGCCGGCATGGGGGTCAAGGCGGCGCTGGTCCCGCTGCACGGCTGGCTGCCGCGCGCCATGGTGGCCCCCGCCCCGGTCAGCGCGCTGCTGCACGCGGTGGCGGTGGTCAAGGCCGGCGCGTTCGGTCTGGTGCGTCTGGTCGAGGACGTGTACGGTCCGAACCTGATGGCGGCCCTGGGCATGGACGCGTGGTTGGCGGCGATCGCGGCGGCGACGATTCTATACGGCTCGCTGCGGGCGCTGACGCAGTCGGACCTGAAGAAGCGGCTCGCCTACTCGACCGTCAGTCAGGTGTCGTACGTGACGCTGGGCGTGGCGATCGGCGGCGGTATGGCCCTGACCGGCGCGCTGGTCCACCTCGTGCACCAGGGCATCATGAAGATCACCCTGTTCTTCGGCGCCGGCACCTTCGCCGAGGTCCACGGCGCCACGCAGGTGCACCAGCTCGACGGACTCGGACGGCGCTCGCCGTGGACCGCCGCCGCCTTCTCGCTCGCGGCGTTGGGCATGATCGGCCTGCCGCCGCTGGCCGGCTTCGTCTCCAAGTGGTACCTGGGAGCGGGCGCGGTCGCGCAGGGCGCGACCTGGGTGGTCGCCGTGCTGGTGATCAGCACGCTGCTGAACGCCGCCTACTTCCTGCCGCTCCTGCAGCGGTTGTGGCTCCGCCCCGCCCCCGACGCCGCGGCGCACCGGGGCGGGGCGGGGGCACGGCCCGGTCCCGAGATCGGCCGCCTCGAACGCCTGGGGCTCGAGGCGCCGGCCGTGACGACGGCCGGCATGACGCTCGCGGCCGGCCTGCTCGCGGGGCACGTGCTCGCCCCGCTCGTGTGGGCGCAACGGATCGTGGAGGGCCGCTCGCCGTGAGCGTCCTGGTCGCGATCATTGCCCCGTGGATCGGGGTGCTGGCCTCGGCGTGGCCGCCGAGTCGCCGCTTCGCGCACCGGGCGGCGCCGTGGGTCCCGCTGACCCTGCTCGCCCCGCTGCTCGTGCGGGACCGGGTGGCGTGGCCCGACGTGCTGCTAGGGCTGGAGTTCGCCAGCGGCGCAGCGGGCGGCGCGGTCGTCGACGCCGTGCTGATCGTGATCGCGCTCGCCTGGAGCGCCGCCGGCGCCTTCGCGCTCCGCTCCCACCGCGCCGGCGCGAGCCGGTTCTGGATCGGCTGGTACGCGAGCCTGGCCGGAATGGCGGGGGTCGCCCTCGCCGCCACCCTGACCGCCTTCTACCTGGGGTACGTGGTCGTCTCGCTGGCGGCGTACCTGCTGATCATCGACGCGGACGACGACGCCGCCCACCGCGCCGGACGCATCTACCTGATCCTGGCGCTGCTGGGCGAGGCGGCGGTCCTCTCCGGCGTGCTGATCACCGCCGGCGAGCACGGCAACGCCCCCCTGACGGCCTTCGGACCCGACGCCCCGACGACGGCCTTCGGCACGCCGCTGCTGCTGATCGGGTTCGCCGTCAAGCTCGGGATCGTGCCGCTGCACCTGTGGCTGCCGCTGGCGCACGGAATCGCCCCGACGCCCGCCAGCGCGGTCCTCTCCGGCGTGATCGTCAAGGCCGGCCTGCTCGGTTGGGTCAAACTGGCACCGCCCGCCGCCACGGAGGCGGTCGCCGGGGGCACGATCTCCGTGGTCCTGCTCGCGGCGGGCCTGACCACCGCCTTCGTGGGCGTGGCCCTGGGGCTGACGCAGGCCAAGCTGAAGCCGCTCCTCGCCTACTCGACCGTCAGCCAGATGGGGCTGGTCGCCGTGGCGTTCGCGACGGCCTGGCGCTCGCCGGACGCCCCGGAACGCTCAGCGGCGCTGCTCGGCCTGCTGGTGGTGCACCACGGCCTGAACAAGGCGTCGTTGTTCCTGGGCGCGGGCTCGACGCCGGGCGCCTCGCCGTTGCGGCTGGCCCTGATGGCGCTGCCGGCGGCGTCGTTGGCGGCGGCCCCGCTCACCAGCGGGTTCCTGGCGAAGGAGGGGCTCAAGGCCGCCCTCTCCGACGTCGGCCTCGGTGCGGTCGCCTACGGCCTGCTGCCGGCGACGTCGGTCGCGACGGCGCTGCTGCTGGCGCGCGCTCTGGCGCTGGCCGCCCGCGACCGCACCGAGGCGCGCCCGGTCCACCCCCTCTGGGTCGTCCTCACGGTCGCCGGCACGGCCGTTCCGTGGGCGTGGGTGGTGCTGGCCGGTCCGACCGCCGGATCGCCCGCCGCAGCGAGCGCTTCGGCGCTCTGGGACGCGAGCTGGCCGCTCGTCGTCGCGGCGGCGACGGTCGCGGTCGCGTCGCGCCTGCGCCTGCGCGCCCCGTCGCTGCCGCCCGGCGACGTCGTGGTCCTGATCGAGGCCGCGCTGCGCCGCGCGTCGCGGCCGACGTCGGAGGTCGCCCCCGGAACGTCGGCCGCCCGGTCGTGGTCGCTCGCGACGGTCGGCGAGCGCTCGCGCGCGCTGGAACGTCGCGCCCGCGAGCTTCCGGTGGCGGGCCTGATCCTGCTCACGGTCGCCGCGCTGCTCGCCCTGATCGTGCTCGGACTCCCGCTGCGGCACGGTTGAGCGCGGGCGACGGCTCCGGTCTGAACCCCGGTCGCTTCGCCAGGCGCGCTACGCCGCGTCCGGCGAAGCGACCGCCCGGCCCCGCGCCAGGAACCGGGCGAACCGGTCCTCGCTCAGGTTGCTGCCGCAGAGGACCGCCGCGACGCGGAGCCCACGGGCCCGCTCCGCGAGCGGTCCCCGCAGCGCCGCGAGCACCGCCGCTGCGGCCGGCTCGAGCGCGAACCGCCAGGCGTCGTACGCGGCGGCCACCGCCGCCTGGAGCGCGTCGTCGTCGACGGTGACGATCTCGTGCGCGACCTCCGCGACGGCGGCGACGACCCCGGGCGTGTGCATCGGCGCGCCGAGGCTGTCGGCGACGGTATCGACCTCGACCC
>SLSQ01000012.1 GCA_007130355.1 Trueperaceae bacterium | reverse complement strand
TCGAAGAGGCGCTCGCCACCGGGTCGGCTCCGCGGGCCGGTGCCGCTGCGCTCGGCCGGGCTCGGGGCGCCTGGCGGCACGGCTACGAGGCGTGGGCGGTCGGCGTGGTCGAAGCGGTGGCCCGTTCGAACGCCCTCGACGCCGCGACCCGCGTCGGGGTCGCCCGCCTGCAGGCCGAGGCGACGGAACGTCTGGGCGCGCGGACGTACGCGCAGATCGCGGAGGACCGGCGCGCCATGACGCTCGAGAAGGCGCTGGGCGCGCCGGACGGGATCAGCGGTCGGGCGCGGCGTTCCGGGCGCCGCTGACGAGCGATCCGTGCTCCCTCAGGGTGCGGGCCGCGTGCTCGCGCCCCATCGTGATCAGCTCCTCGACCCGGTCGAAGTCGAGCGTGCCGATCCCGTCCGTCGGGTAGCGGACCAGCAGGTCGGCGCCGTCGCCGAGCCGGTCCATCAGGAAGTGCGCCCCGAGGCTGGTCGATTGCGTCAACGTCGTCACGATCGAGGGCGCGACGTAGCGACGGCGGCGCTTCGGGCGCAGCCGGTCCCGTAACAGCGCCCAGCCGGACAGCTCGTCCGGGAAGGCGTACGCGACCTGCGGGCGTTCTTCGCCGTAGGCGTTCGACGCGATCAACGGCCCTTCGCCGAAGCGGGCGCGCGCCAGGTCCACCGGGAAGTTGTTCATCGCGCCGCCGTCGACCAGCACGTCGCCCCCCTCGAGGACCGGCGTGAAGACGCCGGGGATCGCGCTGCTGGCCCGCACCGCGCGCCACAGCGGACCGCGGCGGTGCAGCTGGGGCCGGGCGCGACTCAGGTTGCTCGAGACGCAGAAGTACGGCGTGACGAGGTCCTCGATCCGGGCGTCGCCGTACATCGACCGCAGGATCTCGGTCACGCCCCGCGAGCGCGCGATCGCGACCAGCGGGAGGGTCCGGTCCACGATCCGTTTCGGGTCGCCGAAGGCGCGGGCGGACGCTTCGGCGACGGCGGCCGAGCGGTCGAGCGCGTAGGCGCCGCCGACCAGGGCGCCCATGCTGGTGCCGGCGAGCGCGTCGACGGCGACGCCGGCCTCCTCGAGCGCCGCGAGCAGGCCGATGTGCACGTACCCGCGTGCGCCGCCGCCGGAGAGCACCACCGTCACCGCCCGTTCGGTCAGGTGCCGGGCGAGCCGGCCGGCCTCCTTCGCGTCGCCCAGCCGCAGGTGGTGGTGGCCGTCCGGCGCGATCCGATCGAGCCAGACGGCGGTGCCGCGAGGTCGATCGCGGTCGTCGGGCCGCGCCAGGACCAGCGACGTACGGGCGTGCGGCGCCAGCGCCCGGATGCGTTCCAGGCGCGGGGCGGCCTCCTCCGGTCCGGAGTCGGCGTCCACGATCAGCACCAGCTGGTCGGCCTGCCGCAGGCACCGGTCGCTCCACGGCGTGTCCCCTTCGTCGGCCAGGTAGAGGAGGTGGTCGTGGCGGCGTTCCTGCCGGTCCGACCAGTCGAGCAGGATCGACTCGGCCAGCTCGCCGGGCCGCGCGTCGGCGAGGTCGGTCAGGTCGAACCGGCGCTCGAGCTCCGCACGGTCGATGCGGAGCACGCTGCCGAACGGCTCGAGCGCCGTACGCAGGCGTTCGGCCACGGCCTGGACCGGAGCGCCCGGATGCAGACCCACGAGCGCGAAGGTGCGCGGCGGTCGCCCGTGCCCGCGCCCCTCCCGCTGTCGTCGGGCGCGGTGGTCCACGACCCGCGCCACCTCGAGCGCGAAGGTCGGATGCCGCCGGGCGAGCTCGTTGGGGACGCGCAGCAGCGACGCGTCGCGGACGGCTCGGACGGTGGCGCTGCGGGCGTCGCCGGTCAGCAGCGCCGCCTCGCCGACGCACTCGCCCGCCCCGACCGTGCCCACGACCTCCGCTTCGGCGGCGTTCCGGCCGGCCCGGCGCTCGACCCGCAGGCGACCGGAGACCACCAGCCAGGTGGCGTCGGAGGGCGCGTCCTGTTCGAACAGGACCGCCCCGCTCGGGAGGTCGACCCAGCGGGCGTGCTCCTCGATGCGGCGCACCTCCTCCGGGTCCTGGACATCGAACCAGTCGCGCAGCAGGCCGACGAGCCGGGTGCGGCGGACGCGTGGTCGGACCGCCTCCTCGAGGCGCGCCAGCAGCGCGTCGTGCTCGCGGACCAGCTCGGCGAAGGCGGCGGCGGGGAGCACCCCCACCGTGGCGTCGCGGGTCGCGACCACGGTCGCCGAGCGCGGCCGGCCGGTGAGGAGCGCGATCTCGCCGACCGGGGCGGGCGCCGCGACCGTGTCGATCGGGACCTCGCCCCCGTCCCGGGTCACGCGGACCTCGAGCTCGCCGCTCAGGAGCAGGTGGAGCGCGTCCCCCGGGTCGCCCTGGCGGAAGAGGACGGTGCCGGCGCGGTGCCGTTCGATCCGGACGGCGGCGTCCAGAGCGGCGACGGCCTCGTGGGGGAGGCCGTCGAACGGCGGAACCTTCCGTAGGGATCCAGTGTCGTCTCCGGCCATCGGACCTCCGTGCACGGCGGTGGGCGCGTACGCGGGCGTGCGTCCCGCGATGCTAGCACCCGGCGTTCAGCGCGGCGGGTGGACCGGGACCTCGAGCAGGCGCCCGCCGTGGCCGCTGCGGGCGGCGGCGCGGAAGGCGCGCGCGACCGCGGCGGGGGAGATCCATGCGCCCGTCTCGGCCCGCAACGCGCGGCGGGCGGCACCGGTGTCGACCGGCGCCAGGGGCGTAATGATCGAGACGCCGACGCCGGTGCCTTCGAGCTCGGCGTCGAGCGACCGGAGCATGGTGGCCGCCGCACCCTTGGCGGCGGCGAAGAGCGAGGCGCCGGGCGAGACGCCGTAGAACGCCTGGGCGGCGCCGATCGAGGCGATCCAGCCCTCCTCCTGCCTCCGCAGGTGGGGCAGGAAGGCGCGGACGGCGTGAAAGAGGGTGCGGACGTTGCTGTCGAACGCCGCGTCGAAGGCGTCCTCCTCGACCTCGTCGAGGCGTCCGGGGACGATCGCGCCGATCAGGTGCACCAGGCCGTCGACCCGGCCCATCCGCTCGACCGCGGCGTCGGCGGCGCGCCGGGCCGAGTCGGCGCTCATCAGGTCCTCCTGGATCGCGATCGAACCGAACGAGGCGGCGAGGCCCTCGATCCGGACCCGGTCGCGGTCGACCAGGATCGGGCGGGCGCCGGCTTCGGCCAACGCCTCCGTCACCTCGCCGGCGATGACGCCGCCGGCGCCGGTGATCACGATCGCCTTGTCCTTCAGGGTCTTCACGGTGGCTCGCCTTCAGCGCCCGGCGGGGGGGCCGGCATCGCGGACCGCTTCGGAGACGTCGGCCTCGAAGCGTCGGAAGTTGTCGTGGAACATGCCGGCGAGCGCCGCCGCTTGACGGTCGTAGGCCTCGGGATCGCTCCAGGTGTCGCGCGGCACCAGGATCGCGTCGGGCACGTCGGGACAGGTGGTCGGCACGTGCAGGCCGAAGGCGCCGTCCTCGCGCGTCGGGACGTCGTCGAGCCGGTGCGCCAACGCCGCGTCGAGCATCGCGCGGGTGTGCGCGATCGACATCCGACGGCCGACGCCGTGCGGTCCGCCGGTCCAGCCGGTGTTCACGAGCCAGCCCTGCGCCCCGTGCTCGCGCAGCTTGCGGGCGAGCAGGCGGGCGTACTCGGCCGGCCGGCGCGGCATGAACGGAGCGCCGAAGCAGGCGCTGAACGTCGCCTCCGGCTCGGTGATCCCCCGCTCGGTGCCGGCGATCTTGGCGGTATAGCCGCTCAGGAAGTAGTACTCGACCTGTTCCGGCGTCAGCTTCGAGATCGGGGGGAGGACCCCGAAGGCGTCGGCGGTGAGGAAGACGACGTCGCTCGGGTGGCCGGCGACGCCGGTCGAGCTGGCGTTCGGGATGTGGCTGATCGGGTAGGCGGCGCGCGTGTTCTGGGTCTTGCTGGTGTCGTTGAGGTTGACGCGCATCGTCTCCGGGTCGACGGCCACGTTCTCGAGCACGGTGCCGAAGCGGCGAGTGGTCGCGAAGATCTCGGGCTCGGCCTGAGCGGAGAGGTTCTCGATCTTGGCGTAGCAGCCGCCCTCGAAGTTGAACACCCCCTCGTCCGACCAACCGTGCTCGTCGTCGCCGAGCAGGGTCCGGTCGGGGTTCGCGGAGAGGGTGGTCTTGCCGGTTCCGGAGAGGCCGAAGAACACCGCGACCTCGTCGGACGGTCCGACGTTCGCGCTGCAGTGCATCGGCATCACGCCGCGCTCCGGCAGTTCGAAGTTCATCATTCCGAACGCCGACTTCTTCATCTCGCCCGCGTACTCGGTCGCGCCGATCAGGACCAGCTTCTCGCTCAGGTTCATGGCGATGACCGTGTCGGTGCGCGTGCCCATCGTGTCCGGGTCCGCCTTGAAGGCCGGAAGGTCGACGATCGTGTACTCCGGCACGAAGCCGTCGAGGGCGCGGCGGTTCGGCCGCACGAACAGGTTCCGGACGAAGAGGGCGTGCCAGGCGTACTGCGCGATCACCCGGACCGGCACCCGGTAGGCGCCGTGCGTGCCGACGAACACCTCCTGGACGAACAGGTCGCGGCCGGTGGTGGCGTTCAGCAGGCCGCGCTTGACGGCGGCGAAGCGGTCGGGCGCCATCTCCTGGTTCACCGCGCCCCAGTCGACCGTCCCCTCGCTGCGGGCGTCGCGGACGATGTAGCGGTCCCGGGGCGAGCGGCCGGTGTAGCGCCCGGTGTCGACGGCCAGGGGGCCGAGGTGGACGATCCGTCCCTCGTCCCGCTTGACCGCGTGGGCGTACAGCTCGGGGGTCGTCAGGTTCCAGTGGACGGTGCCTGCGTCGTCGACGCCGAACGTCGCGAGCGCGTCCGGTTTGGGGAAGTGGCCGGTGTGGCGCATGGGTTCCTCCCTGCCTGGCGGCGGGACGGCGCGTCGGGTCGGACCCGCCGTCCCGCCGGGCTCAGCGTTCCGGACCGGCGAGCATGTCCTTGAGCATGAACGGACCGCCGGGCACCAGCACCTGGTTCACGACGTAGACGACGCCGTTGCCGGTCTCGATGCCCTCGTTCGCGACGCGGACGCCGCCGATGCGGACCACGTCGCCGGAACGGGTGATCGGGAGGCGGGTGGTCGCGAAGGTGGTGACCGCGTCGAGCCGCCGCAACGCGTGCAGGGGCGAGGCGCCGATCATCAGGTGGTGGCGCACGATCGCGTCGAGCGCGCCGCGGTCGCGGCGCAGGTCGCGCAGGACCCGTGCGTCGACGACCTCCCAGGCGCGGTCGGACGGCGCGAAGAAGGTGAAGCGACCGTCTCGGGCGAGGGCGTCCAGGACGCCGGACTCTTCGAAGAGGGCCGCGGTCTCGGCGAGGGCCGGTTCGGCGCGGATCGCGTCGGCGATCGTGTCGGGGTGCTCCTGGGCGAACGCCGTCGAGGCGGCGGTCCAGAGCGCGGTCGCGAGCAGGATGGCACGGATCGGGTGGCGCAGCGGTCGTTGGTTCATTGGGTTCGGTTCCTCCGAGGGGCAAGGTAGCAGACCCTCGCCCTCCGGGTGGTGCCGTACCCGTCCGGACCCGGTTGACGCAGATACCCCCGAGGGGTATATGATCGGAGGCGTGAGCAGGAACGAACCTGCGGAAGGAGCCCCCATGCACGTACAGCACTTCTACGACGAAGATCTCGCCCAGGGCAGCTACCTGATCGGCTGCCAGGCCAGCGGCGAAGCGGTCGTCGTCGACGCCCGACGCGACGTCGACGTCTACCTCCGCGCCGCCGAAGCCGCCGGCCTGCGCATCACCGACGTCACCGAGACCCACGTCCACGCCGATTACCTCTCCGGCTCGCGCGAGCTCGCCGAACGTACCGGAGCCCGCCTCTGGGCGAGCGCCGAGGGCGGCCCCGACTGGACCTACGCCTTCCCGCACCGCCCGCTGAAGGACGGCGACACGATCCGGGTCGGCAACGTGCGCGTCGAGGCGGTCCACACCCCCGGCCACACCCCCGAGCACCTCAGTTTCCTGGTCATCGACGGCGCCGTCACCGACGAGCCGGCCATGATCCTCACCGGCGACTTCGTCTTCGTCGGCGACGTCGGACGCCCCGACCTGCTCGACGAGGCGGCCGGCGGCCAGGACACCCGCTTCGAAGGCGCGACGCGCCTGTTCGCCAGCCTGCGCGACCGCTTCCTGACCCTGCCCGACCACGTCCAGGTGTGGCCCGGCCACGGCGCCGGCTCCGCCTGCGGCAAGGCGCTCGGGTCGGTCCCCGCCACCACCGTCGGCTACGAACGCCGCACCGCCTGGTGGTCGGACGCCGTCGCCCAGGGCGACGAGGCCCGCTTCACCGAGATGCTGCTCGAGGGCCAGCCGGACGCGCCCGCCTACTTCGGTCGGATGAAGCGCTGGAACCTGGCCGGTCCCGACCTGCTCGGCGAGCGACCGGAACCGACCCGCCTCGAACCGGCCGAGACCGCCCGCCGCCTCGCCGCCGGCGAGATCCTGTTCCTCGACACCCGCTCCCTCGCCGAGTGGCACGAGGACGCCGTCGCAGGGGCGCTCTTCGTGCCGAGCGGCAAGAACTTCGCCACCTACGCCAGCTACGCCGTCGACCCCGAACGGGACGTCGCCGGCATCGTCGTGCTCGCCGCCGACGCCGAGCACGCCGCCGAACTCCGCGACAAGCTCGCCTGGACCGGCAGCGACCGCTTCGAAGGGTTCGTGACCGACCTCGCGCCGTTCGCACGGGCCGCGGTGCCGCGCGTCCGACCGGCCGAGCTCGCCGCGACCCGCGACCGCTTCCACGTCCTGGACACGCGCGCCGCGACCGAGCACGCCTCGGGCCACATCGAGGGCGCGCAGCAGCTCCACACCGGACGGGTCCGCTG
This sequence comes from Trueperaceae bacterium, assembly GCA_007130355.1. Lineage (GTDB taxonomy): Bacteria > Deinococcota > Deinococci > Deinococcales > Trueperaceae > SLSQ01. The sequence continues at coordinate 8,851 of SLSQ01000012.1, read as the reverse complement.
GCGCCTGGACGAGGTGCCCATGGGCGCGCCGGTGGTGGCCCACTGCCAGGGCGGCGGCCGTAGCGCCGTGGCCGCCTCGATCCTGCGCCTGCACGGCCACCCGGACGTGCGCGAGCTCGTCGGAGGCTACGACGCCTGGTCCGCCGAGCGCGACGCCGCCGTGCCGGCATGACCACGGGCCGCCCCCCCACGGGCGGCGGCGCGGCCCCCTCCGGAATCGAACGGTGGCTCCCGCTGGTCGGCGTGCTGCGCCGCTACGACCGGCGGGACCTGCCGTACGACCTGAACGCCGGCCTGATCACCGCGGTGATGCTGGTGCCGCAGGCGATGGCGTACGCCCTGCTGGCGGGACTCCCGCCGGTGACCGGCCTCTACGCCGCCACGATCCCGCTGATCGTCTACGCCGCCTTCGGATCCTCGCGCCAGCTGGCCGTCGGACCGGTCGCGATCGTCTCGCTGATGACGCTGACCGCGGTGTCGGCGTTCGCGGAACCGGGCAGCGCCGCCTTCGTGCTCCTCGCGGCGCTGCTCATGGCGCTCGTCGGCGCCGTCCAGCTGGCGCTCGGCCTCGCCCGCGCCGGCTACCTCGCCACCTTCCTGTCGCACGCCGTGGTCAGCGGCTTCACCAGCGCCGCCGCGCTCGTGATCGGCCTCAGCCAGCTCAAGCACCTGCTCGGGTTCGACCTCGCGCGGGACGCGTCGGTCGCCGGGCTGCTCGTCGAGGCGGCGACCCGCTTCGGCGAAGCGCACGGTCCGACCGTCGCCATCGGGCTGGCCGGCATCGCGCTGCTGCTGGGCGTACGCCGGATCTCGCGCCGGATCCCGGGCCCGCTCCTGCTGGTGGTCACGGCCAGCGTCGTCACCTGGGCGTTCGGCCTGCACGAACGCGGGGTCGCCATCGTCGGCGACGTGCCCGCCGGGCTGCCCGGCTTCGCCCTGCCCGGCTTCGGCGGCGGCGCGCCGCCGGCGGGACTCCACGACCCCTCCCTCGGCCTCGGCGCCGCCGCGGCCGGCCTGGCGCCCGCCGCCGTCGCCATCGCCGCCATCGCCTTCGTCGAGTCGGTCGCGGTCGCCCGTGCCCTCGCGGCACGGCACCGCCAGAAGATCGACGCCGACCGCGAACTGGTCGGCCTCGGACTCGCCAACCTGGTCGGCTCCGCCTTCCGTGGCTACCCCGTCACCGGCGGGTTCAGCCGCAGCGCCGTCAACGATCAGGCCGGCGCCCGCACCCAGCTCGCGGGCCTGATCACCGCCGGACTGGTCCTCGTCGCCCTCGCCTTCCTCACCGACCTGTTCCGCTACTTGCCGAACGCCGTCCTCGCCTCGATCGTGATGGTCGCCGTCGCCGGACTCGTCGACCTCGCCACCCCGCGCCGGCTGTGGAGCGTCAAGCGCATCGACGCGATCACGCTGGGCGTCACCTTCGTCGCGACCCTGTCGATGGGGATCGAGACCGGGATCCTGATCGGCGTCGCCACCTCGCTGCTCGTCTTCGTCGCCCGCAGCGCCCGGCCCCACACCGCCGAGCTCGGCTGGCTGCCGGAGGAGGGCGTGTTCCGCAACGTCCGGCGCTTCCCGCACGCGGTGGTCTGGCCGGAGGCGTACCTGACCCGGCCGGACGCCACCCTCTACTTCGCGAACATGGCGTTCCTCGACCGCCGCCTCGAGGACGCCGCCGCCGACCGGCCCGACCTGCGCCACGTGGTGCTCGACATGACCGGCGTGGCCGACGTCGACGCCGTCGCGGTCGAGACGCTCGAGGAGCGGGCCCGCGCCCTCGCGCGCCAGGGCGTCCGGCTGCACCTGGCCGGCGTGAAGGGGCCGGTGCGCGACGTGCTGCGCCGCGCCGGCTGGTACGACCACGACCTGGCGGACGACCACCTGACCCTCGAGCGCGCGGCCCGCGCGATCCCGCTCGCGCTCCCGAACGGCGAGGCGCGTGCCGGCGCCGATCCCGCGGCCGGCGAGCGTGCGATCCTGGGCACATGAACGCATCCGATCGGGACCCGATCGAGCCGACCGACCGCACGCCCGAAGCGGTGGTCGAGGCGCTGATCCGGGGCAACGCCCGCTACGTCGCCGACCGTCTGGTGCACCCGCACCAATCGCCGGCCGACCGGCGCGCCCTCACGCACCGGCACCGCCCGATCGCGGCGGTGGTGTCGTGCTCCGACGCGCGGGTTCCGCCCGACGTGATCTTCGACCAGGGGCTCGGGGACCTGTTCGCGGTCCGCATCGCCGGCCACGTCGTCGGCGACGACGCCCTCGCGAGCGTCCGCTACGCCGTGACGGAGCTCGAGGTACCCGCCGTGGTGGTGATCGGGCACCGCGCCTGCGGCGCGGTCGGCCTCGCGCTCGACGCGGTGCGCGCCGGCGGCCCGTTGGACGGGCCGCTGGTCCGCGACATCGTGCCCGCCGTACGGGACGCGTTCGCGCGCGCTCCTGGCGGGGACCGCACCGCGCTCCACGACCTGGCCGTCGACCTGCACGCGGCCGCCACCGCCCACCGGTTGGCGTCCGACCCGGTCCTCGGCGCGGCGGTCCGGGAGGGCCGGCTGGCCGTGCGCGCCGGCACCTACGACCTCGCCGAAGGGCGGATCGAGGGACTCGCGCAGGAGGTGCCGCCGACCGCCTGAGCGACGCTCGGGCGGTGCAGCGATCGGTCGTCCCCTGACGCGAGGCGCGGTTCTGGCCGCGTGATACGTTCGGCCGCGTGGCCGAGCGCTTCGGACTCCGCATCGCGCCCCCCAGCCTGCCCGACCTGCTGGCCGGCGTCAGCGTCGCTCTGGTCGCCCTGCCCCAGGCGCTCGCCTACGCCGAGCTGGCCGGCATGCCGCCGGTCGCCGGCCTTTGGGCGATCGTGCCGGCGCTGCTGCTGGCCGCGCCGTTCCTCTCGGCGCGCGAGGTGCAGGTCGGTCCGGTCGCGACCACCAGCCTGCTCGCCTTCGGCACCCTCTCCGCGCTGGCGGTCCCCGGCGGCGAGCGCTGGGCGCTCCTCGCCGCCGTGCTGGCGCTGCTGGTCGGCGTCATCCGGTTGGCGATCGGCCTGCTCGGCTGGGGCCGGATCGCCTACCTGCTCTCGCGCTCGGTCCGTGTCGGCTTCCTGAACGCCGCGGCCGTCCTGATCGCCGCCTCGCAGATCCCCGCCGCGCTCGGCGTGCCCGCCACCGGCGGGGTGATCGGCTCCGCCGGGCGGGCGCTGCGCTCCCCGCAGATCTGGGACCCGGTCGCCATCGCCTTCGCCGCCGGCACGATCGCCTGCATCGTCCTCGCCCGCCGTCTGCACCCGCTCGTGCCCGGCGTGCTGATCGCGGTGGTCGCCGCCGTGATCGCGAGCCGCGTGCTCGGCTACGCCGGGCCGGTCGTCGGCGGCATCGAGAACGCCTGGCCGACCCTGCGGCTGGACCTTCCGTGGGAGGCGATTCCGCGGCTGATGATCGGGGCGGTGGTGCTGGCGCTGGTCGGCTTCAGCGAAGCGGCCGCCATCGGCCGCGACCTGGCCGCCCGCGCCCGGCGCCCCTGGAGCCCCGACCGGGAGTTCGTGGCGCAGGGGATCGCGAACCTCGGCGCCGGCGCCTTCGGCGGTTTTCCGGTCGGCGCCTCCTTCTCGCGCAGCGCCGTCGCTCGCGAGGCGGGCGCCACCTCCCGCTGGAGCGGCTTCGTGACCGGCGTGACCCTGCTCGCCGCGCTGCCGTTCGCGCCGCTCCTGGCGCCCCTGCCGCAGGCGGTGCTGGCCGGCGTGATCCTGGCGGCTCTCGCGTCGCTGATCCGTCCGGCCGAGCTGATCTCGGTGCTGCGCGACAGCCGCTCGCAGGGCGTGATCGCGATCGCGACCTTCGTGCTCACCCTCGCGCTCGCCCCGCGGATCGACGAGGCGGTCCTGATCGGGGTGCTGCTCGCGATCGGTCAGCACCTGCGCCGCGAGCAGCACCTGCGGCTCGACATCGTGCGCGTCGGCGACGCGATCCGCATCGCTCCGATCGGGGTGTTCTGGTACGGCAGCGCCCAACGGTTCGACGAGGCGATCCCCGACCTGCTCGCCGAGCACGCCGACGCGAACGCCCTGATCGTCGACCTGAGCGGTTGCGGGATGGTCGACTGGAGCGCCGCCCGCGCGATCCGCGAAGCGCTCGAGCAGGCGCGCGACCTGGGGATGGAGATCGGGATCGAACGGGTCCCCATCCACGCGCGCCGCTGGAGCGACTCGGTCTGGCGGGACGTGACCGTCGCGACCGGGGCGCGGGCCGCCGGCGACGGCGCCGATCCGCCGAGCGGACGGTCCGGTCCTCCGCCTTCCTGACGAGGCGCGCACCGACCCCGGGGGCGTACGGTGCGGGACGAGGGAAACGAAGCTCGATCCCGAGGAGGCACGAACATGACCCCGAACGACGAACCCCGCGGACCGGAACGCGATCGCGCCGCACGCGGCACGCCGGTGCTGCCGTTCCTGCTGATCGTGATCGGCGCGCTGCTGTTGGCGAGCCAGTTCGGTTGGATCGACTGGTTCGACTGGCGCGTGCTGATCGACCTCGCGCAACTCTGGCCGCTCGCCCTGATCGCGCTCGGCATCGACATCCTGACCCGTGGTCGCTGGCGCCTCTGGATCGTGGGCGGCACGCTGATCGCGGCGGTGGTCGCGGTCCAGGTGTTCGGCCTGACGACTGGTGGCGGCCCGATCGTCGAGCGCGCCGTCGCCTACGACGTCGTCGGCGTCGACCGCGCCCGCGTCGACCTGGCCCACGGCGTCGGCCGCCTCGAGATCGGCGCGCTCGAGTCCGGCGACGCCCACCTCGTCGCCGGCACCCTCCGGGTCGGCGCGAACGAGTCGGTCGACCCGACCTTCCGCCTGCAGGACGGCGGCGCGGTGGTCACGATCCGCAGCCGCGGCTCGACCGTGTCCGGGCCGGTGCGCGGCGCCGACCGGCTCTGGGACCTCGACTTCGCCCGCGATGTGCCGATCGACCTGCGTCTCGACGGCGGCGTCGGCGCGTCGCGCCTGGATCTGCGCGACCTGACGCTCGCCGCCCTGAACGTCTCCGCCGGCGTCGGCGAGGTGATCGTCGACCTGCCCGCCAGCGGCGGCTACCGGGGCGTGATCGAGGCGGGCGTGGGCGAGGTGACCGTCCGCATCCCCACGGCGGTCGAGGCCCACGTCGAGGCGGAGGCGGGACTCGGCGGCGTCGCCGTCACCGGCTCCTGGGACCGCGACGGGTCGGTCCACCGCACCGCCGGGTACGAGGACGCCGACGCCGCGGACCGCGTCGACCTGCGCGTGTCCGGCGGGATCGGGCAGATCCGGGTCGAGCGGGTGGACTGAGCGGCTCTACGAGGCGCTCGCGCCGTCGTCGACCAGCAGCACGACCAGCCGGCGGGGTCCGTGCACGCCGGGCACACGGACCAGTTCGACGTCGCTGGTGGCCGACGGGCCGGTGATCCAGGTGAGGGGCGCGCCGGCCGCGGCGGCCTCGCGGGTCCGATCGATCGCTTCGGGCACGGTGCCGACCAGGCGCGAGGCGAGCACCACGCACAGGTGCAGGTCCGGCACCAGCGTCGCCGCGCGGGTCCCTTGCCCCGGCCCGCCGTCCAGCACGATCGTGCCGGTCTCGGCGATCGCCAGGGCGCAGCCGGTCACGGTCGCGTCGGCCGTGTCCATCGTGGCCGGATCCGCGTGCTCGGGCACGGGACCCACGTCCGGCAGGCGCGTCCGCCAGGCGGCCGGCAGGCCCCGCGGCAGCACCACCCGGCGGGCGCGGCGGCGCGCGAGCTCGACCGCCAGCCGCTCCGAGATCTGATCCGGTCGCGCCCGCACCACGGCGACGTCGAGATCGACCAGACGCTGCTCGAACCGATCGATCCGGTCGCGGGCGGTTCCGTCGTCGTGCGTGCGGAAGGTCCGCGGCAGCGCCGCGCGCGCTACGTCCGGGTCGGCGTCGCGCACGTCGTCCACGGCGCTCGCGATACGGGCCAGGATCTCGTCGCGGGCGTTCATCGGTTCTCGCCGTCCCGGGCGTGTTCGCGCTCTCGCTGACGCCACCAGTCGCGGAACGCGCGCTTCGGGACCGGTCGCAGGTCGCGCACGGCGCTCCAGCCGGCGAGCGGGCCGGGCAGGGAGCGGAGTACCCGGTCGTCGTCGCCGCTCGCGCCGCTCGCACGCCCGCCGCCCCGCCGCACGAACGGTCGCTGCCCCAGCCGCGCCCACCGTTGCGCCGCCTCGTAGCGGCGCCGCGACGCGAACACCCCGGCCGTCGTCCGCATCGCGGCGTCCTCCAGCGACGGGACGCCGATCGGCGATTCGGCGCGACGGTCGTGCACCACGCGCCGGCGCAGCTCGACCAGGATCTTAGGAATGTCGATCTTGACGGGGCAGACGTCCGTGCAGGCGCCGCACAGGGTGCTGGCGTACGGCAGCTCGCGGTCGCGCTTCTCGTCCCGCAGGTGCGGGTTCAGGATCGCCCCGATCGGACCGGGGTAGACCGAGCCGTAGGCGTGCCCCCCCACCCGCTCGTAGACGGGACAGACGTTCAGGCAGGCGCTGCAGCGGATGCAGCGCAGCGTGTCGCGGCCGGTGGCGTCGGCCAGGGTGCGCGCGCGGCCGGCGTCGAGCAGCACCAAGTGGAACGCCTCCGGTCCGTCCCCCTCGTGCACGCCGGTCCAGAAGCTGGTGTACGGGTTCATCCGCTCGGCGGTGGCGCTGCGCGGCAGCAGCTGCAGCAGCACCTCCAGGTCCCGCCAGCTCGGAAGCACCTTCTCGATCCCCATCACCGTGATCAACGTGTCGGGAAGGGTGGTGCACATGCGGCCGTTGCCCTCCGACTCGACCACGCCGACCGTGCCGGTCTCGGCCACGGCGAAGTTCGCGCCGCTGATCCCGACGCGCGCGTCGAGGAAGCGGGCCCGCAGGAAGCGGCGGGCAGCGGCGGTCAGCTCGGCCGGATCGTCGCTCAGTTCGGAGGGGTCCAGCTCGAACGCCTCGAGGAACAGGGCGCGGATCTCGGCGCGGTTCTTGTGGATCGCGGGCACCAGGATGTGGGACGGCTCCTCGTTCGCGAGCTGCACGATCAGTTCGGCCAGGTCGGTCTCGATCGCGACCACGCCGTCCTCGGCGAGGGCGTCGTTCAGACCGATCTCGTCGGTCGTCATCGACTTGACCTTCACGACCTCGCGCTCGCCGGTGGTCGCCACCAGGCGCCGCACGATCCCGTTCGCCTCCGCCGCGTCACGGGCCCAGTGGACCGTCCCGCCCGCCGCGGTGACCCGTTCCTCGAGCCGGACCAGATAGGTGTCCAGGTTGCGCAGGAGGTGGTCCTTGCTGCGAGCGCCCGCTTCGCGCAGCGCCTCCCAGTCGGGCAGCTCGGCGGTCACGTCGGCGCGCTTGGCGCGAATGCGGGTCGTGACCATCCGCAGGTTCGCGCGCTGCTGCGCGTTCCGGAGGCCGTCTCGGGCGGCGCGGTGGTAGGGGAGCGGGATGCGGGTCACGGCGCCTCGCGTTCCGCCCGGGCACGCAGGTCGCTGGCGTTCGGCAGGCGCCAGGCGGCCGCGCAGCCGACCAGCGTCAGGACCGAGAACACGACCAGCGCCCCGCTGGCGCCCCACCAGGCGGCGGTCGCGCCGACCGCCGCGCCGATCAGGGTGGCGCCGCCGATCGCGGTGTTCGCGACGGCGACCCAGGTGGGGCGGTCGTCCTTCGGCGGCGCGTCGACCAGGTACGTCTTGCGGCCGAGGCGCACGCCGGCGTACCCGACGCCGGCCAGCAGGTAGGCGGGCACGTACGCCCAGGCTGTGCGCCACTCCTCGGGTACGGGTCCCCAGGCGAGCGTGAAGGCGTAGCCGACCGCGAGGACCGAGATCGCCCCACCGAGCGCCATCGTCCGGTGCGCCGCCAGGTCGGCCGCGCGTCCCCAGGCGGGACTGGCGAGGCTGGCGGCGAGCGCGTTGGCGGCGACGAACACGCCCAGCCCGCCCAGGCTGGCGTCGACGTGCTCACGACCGAACACCGTCAGGAACGGCAGGGCCAGCGGGACGGCGAGCAGCAGCGCGCGGGCGGTCACGAACGCCCGGAATCCGGGCACCGACCTCAGCAGCCGCAGGCCGACGCGCGCCTCGTCGAGCGCGTTGCGGCCCCCCTTGCGGTGGCCGGGCTCTTCGCGGATGCGGGCGAACGAGAGCGTGGCGCCCGCGAAGCAGCCGGCGGCGCCGGCGATCAGCAGGACGTACGGCGCCCGGGCGTCGGCGCCGTCCACCACCAGGGTCAGGCCGAGGCCCGCCGCCACGCCCAGCAGGCCGCCGACGGTCGAGCGCCAGGCCAGCACCCGGCCGCGGCCGCCCTCCGGCACGGTCTTGGCCATCACGTCCTTGAACGCGACCGAGGCGACGCCGGAGGCGACCGAGAACGCGGCGAGGGCGGCGATGATCGCCATTCCGGCGGCCGTGCCGTCGGCGAGCGCCACGGCGAGGGCCATGAGGGCGAGCGCGATCGTCTGTACCGCGGCGGCGCCGACCCACCACGGCGCGCGCCGCGCTTTGGCGCGCAGGGTGCCGGCGACGGCGAGTTGCGGGAGCAGCGACCCCGCGTCCTTGACCGGCACCAGCAGGGCGGTGAACGCGGACGGCGCGCCGACCGTGGCGAGGATCCACGGCAGGACCGTGCCGGGGCTGGAAAGCTGTTCGCCCAGTTTCGAGAACGCGCCGGAGACGACGTTCCAGGCGGCGTTTCCGGGCACGACCGTGCACGCCTCGCCCGGCAGCGCGTCGCAGGCGCGCGGCTCGGCGTCGTCGAGGAGCGCTTCGGCGACGCGGTCGGTGAGGGCCGGGGGGAGGCCGAGGTTGCCTTCGCCGGGTTCGGGGGCGGGCG
>SLSQ01000316.1 GCA_007130355.1 Trueperaceae bacterium | reverse complement strand
TCGGCGACGTCGCGCACCAGCCCCTCGATCACCGCGCCGGCCGCGCCCCGCGTGCCGGCGGCGGTCGCGAGCGAACCGCCGAAGATCGCGCGGTCGTTCGGTCCCTGGACCACCAGGACCTCGCCGTTCTCGAGGTCGCCGACCGCCTCGCGGACCGACGCGAGCTCGCCCCCCGCGGCCCGGACGGTGCGGGCGAATCCGGCGAACGCCGGTCCGAACCGTTCCGGCCACGGCGTGCCGAGCGGTTCGGCCGCCCCGTGGTCGCAGAGGATGCAGGTCAGGTCGCCGCGCTCGAGGTGGCGGCGCGTCGCGGCGATCGCCTCGGCCGCCGTCGCCTCCGAGCCTCCGTGCGCCCCGCTCACCGACGGGTTTCGGCGCCGGTGCTCGCGGCGTCGCGGGCCAAGCGGTCCCAGAGACGCGCCCACGCTTCGAGGCCGGCGCGGAACCGTTCCGGCCGGTAGAACTCGTTCGGAGCGTGGATGTCCTCGTCGGCGACGCTGAAGCTGAAGAAGAGGGTCTCCGCTCCGAGCGTCTCGCGGAACGCCGCCGTGATCGGGACGCTTCCGCCCATGCCGACGCGGACCGGATCCTGTTCGAACACCTCCTTCAGGACCGCTTCGGCCGCCGTCAGCACCGGATGATCGTCCGGGATCCGGTAGGCGATCGCCCCGTCGCGTTCGGTGGCGACGTCGATCGTGACCCCGGCCGGCACGCGGTCCTCGAGATGGGTCCGGATCGCGGCGAGGACGTGGCTCGGTTCCTGGCCGGCCACCAGTCGACAGGTGATCTTGGCGAACCCGTGGCTGGGCAGCACCGTCTTCGAGCCGGGGCCCTGATAACCGCCGCCGATGCCGTTCACCTCGAGGGTCGGGCGGTCCCAGAGGCGCGCGAGGGTGCCGTAGCCGACCTCGCCGTGCAGCTCGGGCGCACCGGTGCCGGCGCGGTACGCCTCCTCGTCGAACGGAAGCGCGTCGAGGGCGGCCTGGGTCGCCGCGTCCGGACCCTCGACGCCGTCGTAGAACCCGTCGACCGTCACGCGACCGTCGGCGTCGTGCAGGCTGGCGACCAGTTCGGCGAGGGCGTGCAGCGGGTTCGCGACGGCTCCGCCGTTGCGGCCGGAGTGCAGGTCCTTGGTCGGGCCGTGCACGGTCAGCTGGAGGCCGGTCATACCGCGGGCCCGGGTGGTGAGGGCGGGCAGGTCCGCACGCCACATGCCACCGTCGGCGGAGAGGACCACGTCGCACGCCAGCCGTTCGGCGTGCGCGCGCACGACCGCCGGCAGGTTGGGACTGCCGACCTCCTCCTCGGCCTCGAACAGGAAGCGCAGGTTCACCGGCGGCGCGCCGTGCGCGAAGAACGCTTCAGCGACGCAGATCGGGATCGTCATCGACGCCTTGTCGTCGGAGACGCCGCGGCCGTACCAGCGACCGTCGCGGTGCGTGAGCTCGAACGGCGGCGAGGTCCACGCCTCGAGCGGGTCGGGCGGTTGGACGTCCATGTGGCCGTAGACGAGGACGGTGGGCGCCCCCTCGGGCGCCCCGTCCCAGCGGGCGAGCACCGCGGGGTGCCCCTCGGTGGCGAGGATCTCCACCTCGAGGGGGCCGGCCTCCCGCAGCCAGCCGGCGACGGTCTCGGCCGCGGCGCGCACGTCCTCCGCGTGCGCCGGATCGGTGGACACGGAGGGGATCGCCACCAACCGGGCGACCCGCTCCTCGTACGCCGGCCGGCGTTCCTCGAGCGTCGTCAGAACGGCGTCGAGCGGCGCGCTGCCGGTACGGCTCACGGACGTCCCCCGTCGACCGACAGGGTCTGACCGGACACCCAGGCGGCGGCGTCGCTGGCGAAGAACAGCACGCCGTTGGCGATGTCGTCGGGGGTGCCGAGCCGCCGCAGGTGGATGCGTTGCAGCAGGTGGGCCTGGCCCTCCTCGCCGTACGACTGCCACTGCCGCTCGGTGGTGGGGTTCGAGCGGACGAATCCGGGCGCGACGCAGTTGACGGTGACGCCGTCCGGTCCGAGCTCGTGCGCCATCTGCCGGGTGAAGCCGATCAGGCCCGCCTTGGCCGAGGCGTACGCCTGGATGCCGGTGAGGCTGACGCCCAGTCCGGCGCCGCTGCTCACGTTGACGACGCGCCCGTGCTCGGAGCGCTTGAGGTGCGGCGCGGCGGCGGCGGTGACGTGGAAGGCGCCCTCGAGGTTGACCGCCACGATCGCGCGCCAGTCGTCGACCGGCACCTCCTCGATCGGACGTCCGACCTGGCCCAGCACCCCGCCGGCGTTGTTCACGACCACGTCGAGCCGGCCGGTGTCCTCGACGGCTCGGTCGACCAGCGCTCGCACCGAGGCGCGATCGGTCACGTCGGTGCGCACGGCGGTCGCCGGCGTGCCGGCCTCGTGGGCGAGGCGCTCCGTCTCGGCCAGCCCCTCCTCGTTCACGTCGGCGGCGTAGGCGTGGGCCCCGAGGGCGGCGAAGCGGAGGATCAGCGCGCGTCCGAAACCGTGCGCGGCTCCGGTCACGATCACGGTGCGACCGTCGAAGCGGAACGTCATGCGGGACTCCCTTCCGGGCGGCCGGTCGGCGCGCCCCCTTCGGTGTCGGTGCCGACCGGACCGTCCGGCGGCACGGCGTCGGCCAGGCGCATCATCGTGGCCCACGACTGGCGCTCGCGGCCGGTCTCGACCGCCCGGACGAGCTCGACCATGGCGCGGACGACCGGAACGTCGACGCGGCGCCGTTCCGCGGTCTCGATGAGCGGGTCGAACTGGGCGCGGACCTCGGTCGGTCGCTTGTGGACCGCCAGGTCGCGCCACACGCCGCTGTGCGACTTCGCCGAACGACGGTTGAAGCGCACCATCTCGGCGAACGAGGCGTCGCGGGCCTCGGGCCGTCCGTCCGGTCCGAACGCGTCGGGGTCGAAGCCGTTGAACCCCATCGGGCGGATCCGTTCGGCGGCGGCGATGGCGAGCACTTCGCGCGCGAGGGCGGAGAGGAACGGCCGGGCCTCGTCCGAGGCGAGCACGTCGGCGATCGAGGCGTCGCTGAGCGCGCTCGCGAAGAGCATCGCGCCGTAGCCCATCTTGCCCCACAGGAAGCCCCACAGGTTATCGGAGACCTGCACGTTCGGCTCGAACGCCTTCAGCGCCTCGGCCAGGCGGGTGACCCGTTCGCTGCGGCGCCCGTCGAGCTCGCCGAGCACGACCGCGCCTCGGCCGCCGAAGTGGATGGTGCCGGGTTCGAGCACGTCGGCACCGAAGTTCACGAAGGCGCCGACGGTGCGTTCCTCGCCCACGACGCGGGCGATGGCGATCTCGTTCAGACCGTTCTGGGCCGAGACGACCGCTCCGTCGGCGCTCAGGTGCGGCGCGAGCGCCTCGGTGGCCGCCTCGGTCGCCTGGGCCTTGACGCAGAGGAGGATCGTGTCGAAGGTCCCCTCGAGTTCGTGCGGGAGGACGGCGGGCGCGGCGACCTCGAACGTGTCGATCGGCCCCTCGATCCGCAGGCCGCGTTCGCGGATGGCGGCGACGTGCGCCTCGTGGGCGTCGACCAGCGTCACGTCGTGGCCGGCCCGGATCAGGTACGCCCCGATCGTCCCGCCGATGGCGCCGGCACCCCAGACGGCGAGCCTCACGCCCACGGGCCTTCCAAGGCCTCTCGGGTCTCCTCGACCCCGACCGTCCAGATGCGGAGCATCTCGTCGTCGGGGCGCTGGTAGCGACCGCCCATGTTGCCGTCGCCGAGCAGCTTCCGGACGCCGGCCGCACCGGTCGCCCGCATGCGGGCCATGTCGGTCATCGGACGGGCCCCGTCGGGGGCGGGCGCGCCGGCGAGGCGCGTCCACGGGAAGTTCTCCATCCACGAGCCGTGCGAAGCCTCCGGATCGATCTCCTGGACGGTGGCCATGGTTCGGGGCGCGGCCCACCAGTCGTGCCACTTGACGGAGACGTCGGGACGTTCGTTCATGAACTCGAGGGCGACGTTCGTGGCGGCCCGATTGCCGCCGTGCCCGTTCACGAGCAGGATCCGACGGGCGCCTCCGTCCGCGATCGAGGCGAGGAGGTCGCGGAGCAGGGCGACGTAGGTGGAGGTGCGGAGGTTCACCGTGCCGGGGTAGGCGGCGAAGTACGGCGCGAGGCCGAACGGCACGGAGGGGAAGACCGGCACGCCGAGCGGCTCGGCGGCCTCGGTCGCGACGCGCTCGGCCAGGATCTGGTCGACGCAGAGGCTGAGCTGTGCGTGCTGTTCGGTGCTGCCGAGCGGAAGCACGGCGCGCGGGTCGTGGCGCAGGCGTTCTTCGACCTGCATCCAGTTCATGTCGCGGATCTGCATGGCGTTCGGGACTCCTTCGGCGAGGGCG
>SLSQ01000181.1 GCA_007130355.1 Trueperaceae bacterium | reverse complement strand
GTTCACGGCGTTCGCGGTGTTCACGGCGTTCGCGGCGTTCACGGCGTTCGCGGGCACGAGCCGGCCGTCCCGCTCGAGCCGCCAGCTCCGCGCGTCGGCCGCCGGCAGCGCCGGATCGGCCCGCCACCGGCCCGGCTGCCGTTCCGGGATCGCGGCCGGCTCGCCGTGCTCCTGGACGTACAACCGCACCGGATCGTCGTCCATCGCCCCGTTCTCGGCCCCGTTCAGCCAGTGGTCGAAGAACCTCGCCGCCTCCTCCAGGTAGTCGGCCTTCGGTCCGGGGAACGCCTCGTGCGGGAGCATGTGCGTCCACGGCCCGACCCACAGTTTCTTGGGGCAGGAGAGGTGCGCGTAGGTACGCATCGGCGCGGTGGGGTAGCCGTCACGCCAGCCGCCGACCAGGAAGGTGGCGCACTGGACGGAGTGGTAGTCGCGGTTCAGGGATCCGTTCGCCCAGTAGTCGCCGTCGACCTGATGCTCGAGCCACGGCAGCACCCACGGCTCCTGCCGCTCCAGGCGCGCGCGCCAGGTTTCGAGCCACGGCGCGTCGCTCGCGTCGGGGTGCGGCGGCAGCGCGTTCAGGGCCACCATCATGAGCGGGTAGTCGCTCCAGGTATAGAGCGCCCGCACGCTGCCGCCGTCGTAGTGGCACTCCTCGCCGTACCGGTCGTCGGTGAACATCACCGGCACGATCGCCTTGAGCGCCGGCGGGCGGTGCATCGCCACCTGCAGCGCGTCGAAACCGCCGTACGAGATGCCCCACATGCCGACGTTGCCGTTGCACCACTCCTGCGCGGCGAGCCAGGCGATCGCGTCGACGCCGTCGAGCTGCTCGGTCTCGGTGTACTCGTCGTTCAGGATCCCTTCGGAGCTGCCGGTGCCGCGGATGTCCAGCCGGCAGCCGGCGATCCCCCGCTTCGCCATGGCGACCTGCAGCGCCTGGCGCGGGTGGGAGCGGTCGTCCTTGCGGTAGGGCAGGTACTCGATCACCACCGGCCACGGCCCCTCCCCCTCCGGCAGGAACAGGTCGGCCGAGAGGTGCACGCCGTCGCGCATCGGGATGCGGACGTGGCGGAGCAGGCGGACGCCGTCCAGTGGGTTCTCGGTTTCGGGATCGTGGGGCATCGGTTCCGACTCCTTCCGGAATGGGTCGTTCGCGCCCTCGAGCCTACCCGGCCCTCGGCGTCCGGAACGGTCGCGGTACGCTCTTCGTCGGCACGCACCGACGCGCACCCGACGCCCACCCCTGGCCCCACCGGCCCATCCAGGAGGCCCGCACCATGACCGACCCACGCGACGAAGCGAACGACCTGAACGGCAAGGTAGCCGTCGTGACCGGCGCTTCCAGCGGCATCGGCGCGGCCACCGCCCGCGCCCTGGCCGCCGCCGGCGCCCGGCTGGTGATCGCCGCCCGGCGCGAAGACCGCCTGACCGCCCTCGCCGACGAGCTCGAAGCCGGTGGCGGCGAGGTGCGGACCGTCGCCGCCGACCTCGGCACGCCCGCCGGCGCCGAAGCGGTGGTCGCGGCCGCCGCCGAAGCGTTCGGGCGCATCGACGTGCTCGTGAACAACGCCGGCGTGATGTTCCTCGCCCCGGTCGAGGAGTCGGACCCGAACGACTGGGACGCGATGATCCGCGTGAACCTGCTGGGCGTGATGAACGCCTCGCGCGCCGCGCTGCCGCACCTGCGCGCGGCCGGTGGCGGCCACGTGGTCAACGTGTCGTCGGTCTCCGGCCGCTTCGCCGGCCCCACGCAGGGCGGCTACAACGCCAGCAAGTGGGGCGTGAACGGCTTCAGCGAGGCGCTGCGGCGCGAAGTGCACGCCGACGGCATCACCGTGACCCTGATCGAGCCGGGCATCGTCGCCACCGAACTCACCGACCACATCCCGCACCCGGCGACCAAGACCCGCTACGAGGGCGTCGTCCGCGGCATGGACCCGCTCCGCAGCGAGGACGTGGCGGACGCGATCGTGTACGTCGTGACGCGCCCGAAACGGGTGGCGATCAACGAGCTGCTGATCCGGCCGTTGGATCAGGGCTGACCGGCGACGGCTCGCGGCGGGGCGGACGACGCATCGACCCCGCGCCGGCCCCGCGATAGGCTGCGCCCCGCATGTCCGAACCCGACGCGATCCTCCAGAACGGCTGGCTCCAGGCCGTGAACGCTTGGCTCCAGGCGCAACCGGCGCTGGCCAGCCTGGTCATCGGCGCCGCCCTGCTGCTGGTCGCCTGGGGCGCCTTCGTCCTGACGCGCCGCTACCTGGTGGCGCTGCTCGCGACGATCGGACGCCGCACCGTGGTCCAGTGGGACGCCGCGCTGCAGGGTCGGAACTTCTTCGGGCGCCTGGCGTGGGCGGTGCCGTTGCTGATCGTTCGGAGCGGCCTCCCGTACCTGCCGCTGCTGCCGGAGGGCGTCGTCGTCGGCGTCCAACGCCTGATCGCCGCCGCCATGCTCGTCGTGATCGCGAGCGCCATCGGCGCCTTCGTCGCGGCCGTCGGCGACGTGTACGCGAGGTCGCCGCACGCGCACACCCGGCCGATCAAGGGCTATCTGCAGGCGCTCGTGCTGGTCGTCTACGCGGTGATCGCGATCGTGATCGTGGCGACCCTGATCGGGCGCGATCCGCTGCTGATCCTGGGCGGGCTGGGGGCCGCGTCGGCGGTGCTCTTGCTGGTGTTCCGCGACACGTTGCTGAGCCTGGTGGCCAGCATCCAACTGACCGGCAACGACCTGATCCGGGTCGGCGACTGGATCGAGATGCCCCAGTTCCACGCCGACGGCCCCGTGGTCGACATCGCGTTGAACACGGTCAAGGTCCAGAATTGGGACCGCACCTTCACCGTCATCCCAGCGCACCGGTTCCTCGACGTGTCGTTCAAGAACTGGCGCGGGATGCAGGTGTCGGGCGGCCGCCGAATCATGCGGAGCCTGACGATCGACCTGACGACGATCCGGTTCCTGGCCGAACACGAGATCGACGCCTTGCGCCGCTTCGCGGTGCTCCGTCCCTACTTCGACCGCAAGTACGCGGAGATCTCCGAGTGGACCGAGCATCACCCGGAGGCGCGCGAGCACCACGTCAACGCCCGCCGCCTGACGAACGTCGGGACCTTCCGCGCGTACGCCGAAGGCCTGCTTCGCGCGCGTCCGGACGTCCAAGCCGACGCCACGTTCATGGTGCGGCAGCTCGAGCCGACCTCGGAGGGCCTCCCGCTGCAGGTGTACATGTTCGTCGCCGACACGCGCTGGACGGCGTACGAGGCGATCCAGTCCGACGTGTTCGACCACCTGATCGCGATCGCGCCGGAGTTCGGGCTGCGGCTCTACCAACAGCCGAGCGGCGCCGACCTGCGCGGTTGGACGTCGCGGGCGACGAACGCGGACGACGGCGGCACCGCGCCCGAGGGCGACGCGTCGGAGGGCGACCCGCCGGCGGCCCCGACGACCGGCGGTCCGGAACGGAGTTCGGCGTGAGCGATACGTGGCGCGACACCGTCGCGGACGCGCTTTCGTGGGCCCAGGCCCACGTCTCGTTCGACACGGCCGTCGAGGACCTGGATCCCGGCCTTCGCGGGGTGCGCCCGCCGGACGGGCCGCACTCGATCTGGGAGCTCGTGGAGCACCTCCGCATCGCGCAGGCCGACCTGCTGGCCGACCTCGGCGGCGAGCCGCACGCGGACGACGAGGCCGCACCGGCCCGGGTCTGGCCGGACGCGTACTGGCCGCCCTCCCCCGCGCCGGCGTCGCAGGAAGCGTGGGAGGCGACGCTCGAAGCGGTCGCGCGGGACCGTGCCGCCCTGGTCGCGATCGCCCGCGACCGGACGCGCGACCTCTCGGAGCCGATGCCGGGGCGGGACGGCCGCACGGCGCTGCGCGGGCTGCTGCTCGCGATCGACCACGCCGCGTACCACGTCGGGCAGATCGTCGAGGTCCGGCGTCGGCTGGGCGCTTGGAGCCGTTCCGGGACCGATCTGGGGTGACGGGCGCCGTCGGACGTCGCGGACGTCCGCATCTCCCCATCGACGCCTTAGGCCGTCAGGGGTCGCATCTTGACCGCATATGCCGCATGGACCCGCCCCAGACGGACGGGCGGGCACCATGCGGCGCCGTATGCACGTTTTCGGGGTGCTGACGGCCTAAGGCGTCGATGGACGCCTCGCGGGAACGCACCGATCGGGGGCCGAGGGGCGGGGGCGCGGCCCGACCGACGGCGCGCATCGCAGGCGCCTCGACGGCGCCCGGGGCGTACCATGAGCCGATGCACGGAGCGTCCGGAAGCGCCCTCGGCGCCCCGGAGCGAACCGCGCGAGGCGTTCCAGTCGAAGCGGAGGTCGTCATGACCGACGAAGTGCGCACCGAACGACAGCCACACGAGCCCGCGGGCCCCGCACCCGCGATCGACGTCCGTGGCCTCCGCTACGCCTACGGCGACCGCGTCGCCGTGGACGGCATCGAGTTCACCGTGGCACCGGGCGAGGTCCTGGGCTTCCTGGGTCCGAACGGCGCGGGCAAGTCGACCACGATCAAGGTGATCACCGGCCAGCTGATCCCGAGCGGCGGCGAGGTCCGCGTGCTCGGGATGGACGTCGTGAAGCGCCGGTCCGAGGTGCAGGCCCGAATCGGCGTCTGCTTCGAAGAGAAGAACCTCTACACCGCGCTGAGCGGCGAGGAGAACCTGCGCTTCTTCGCGCGGCTGTTCGGCATCCGGAATCCGGACGTGGCCGGCCTGCTGCGCCGCGTCGGCCTGCAGGAGCGCGGCCGCGACCGGGTCGCGAACTACTCGAAAGGGATGCGGCAGCGGCTGATGATGGCGCGCGCCCTGATCAACGACCCGCAGGTGCTGGTCCTCGACGAACCGAGCGACGGCCTCGATCCGACGTCGGCTCGGACGATCCGGGACCTGATCCGGGAACGGGCCGAGGCGGGCACGGCCGTGCTCCTCACCACCCACGACATGTGGGAGGCGGACGAGCTGGCGCACCGCGTCGCCTTCCTGCACCAGGGCCGCGTCTACGCCGAGGGGCCTCCCGAGGAGCTCAAGCTGCGCCACGGTCGCCGCGCGGTCCGCATCCGCACGCGACGGGACGGACAGATCCACGAGGAGACCGTGCCCCTCGACGAAGAGGGCGCATCGCAGCGGCTCGCACGATCGATGGACGACGGGGAGCTGCTGACCGTCCACACCGAAGAGGCGACGCTCGAATCGGTGTTCGTCCAGATGACCGGGACCGGCCTGCAGTGACCCGGCTCGGCGCCGTCTCCGCCATCGTGCGCAAGGACCTGACCGAGTTCGTCCGCGACCGGCTCTGGATGGTCCTCACGCCGCTCGCATTGGTGCTCTTCGCCGTCGTGTTCTGGCTGCTTCCGGCCGAGGAGGACGCCACGGTCGTCGTCGGGGTCACGCCCGGAGCGTTGGCGACGGCGCTCGACCTGGCCGCGCGGGCGGGGGGCGGCGACCCGCAGGCGGAGGGACTTCGGCTGGTGCCGTTCGAGAGCGAAGCTGCGCTGATCGACGCGATCGACCAGCGCCGACGCGTGGAGACGGGAGACGACGGGCGGGAGCAGGTCGTCCAGGTCGGGCTCGCCTTCCCGAGCGACTTCCTGGGCGCCGTACTGCTCGGCCGCGAGACGACGGTACGGGTGTACGTCGACGCCTCGGTCCCGCCCGAACTGCGCGGCGCCATGGCCGGGGCCGTGCGCGAGGCGGCGTACGCGGCGACCGGGTCGCCGCCGCCCGTGACGCCACCGGACGCCGACGCGGCGGTCCTGGGGGTCGACCGGGCCGCCCAGCCGGTCCCGCTGCGCGAGCGGATGCGGCCGCTGCTCGCCTTCTTCGTGCTGCTCACCGAGTCGCTCGCGCTCGCCTCGCTGCTCGCCAGCGAAGTCGCGTCCAAGACCCTCTCCGCGGTGCTCGCGACGCCGACGCGGGTGAGCGACGTGATCGCGGCCAAGGGGTTCGTCGGCACGACGCTCGCCTTCGGACAGGCGGTGGTGCTGCTGCTGGTCACGCAGGCGTTCGCGTTCGGCGCGAACCCGCTGCCGCTGCTGGCCGCCGTGGCGCTCGGGGCGTTGCTGATGGCGGGCGTCGCGCTCCTGACCGGGGCGGCCGGCGGAGACTTCATGACGACGCTGTTCCTCGGCGTGGCGCTGATGATCCCGCTGACCGTGCCCGCCTTCGCGCTGCTCTTCCCCGGCAGCGACTCGCTCTGGGTCCGGCTGCTGCCCAGCTACGGGATCGTGCAGGCGATGGTCGGCGCCGGCACGCACGGGCACGGGTTCGGCGTGCTCGCCGGGCACCTCGCGACCGGCGCCGCCTGGGCCGCGACCGTGTTCGCCGCCGGCGGGTTCGTGCTGGCCCGGAAGGCGAGGACCGCGTGAGCGCCGCTCGGATCGCCGCGATCCTCGCCAAGGACCTTCGCGGCGGGCCGCGGTCCGGCGTGGTGCTGTGGGCGATCGTGATGCCGGTGGTGCTGACGTTCCTGGTGCAGGGCGTGTTCGGCGGGCTGTTCGAGAGCACGCCGCGCCTCGGGCTGGTCGACGCCGACGCCTCGGCGGTCGCCGTCACGCTTCGCGCAACGGAGGGCCTGGACGTGCGCGACGTCGAGGACGAAGCGACGCTCCGCCGCCTCGTCGAGGCGCACGACCTGGACGGCGGCCTGCTCCTCCAGGACGGGTTCGATGCGGCCGTGCGCGCCCGGGAACGGCCGCCCCTGAGCCTGATCTTCTCCGGCGAGAGCGCCGCCTCCGAACGGGCGGTGCTGAGCGTCACGACGCTCGACGCGATCCGCGCGCTCGAGACGCGCAGGTCGCCGGTCACGGTCGAGGTCGTCGCACGTGGCGAGACCGACGATCTCACCACCACGCAACGCATCGTTCCGTTCCTGGTCCTGATGGCGCTCATCCTGGCCGGCATGTTCGTCACGTCGTTCTCGCTGGTCGAGGAGCGCGAGCGCGGGACGCTGACCGCCATGCTGGTCACGCCCGCCCGGTTGGGCGAGGTACTGGCGGCCAAGGGCCTGCTCGGACTGTTCTTGGCGGTCGCGATGGCGACCGTCACGCTGGCCCTGAACGACGCGCTGGCCGGCACTTCGCCGGCGCTGGCGGCAGGACTGGCGGTCGGTGCGGCGATGTCGGTGCAGTTCGGACTGATCTTCGGTGCGCTGGCGCGCGACGTGAAGGTCCTCTACACCCTGTTCAAGAGCGTGAACATCCTGCTGGTGGGGCCGGTGGTGTTCTACCTGTTCCCCGACGCGCTCCCCGGCGCGCCGCCGTGGATCGCGAAGGCGTTCCCGACCTACTGGTTCCTCGACCCGATCCTCGAGGCGTCGATGCGGGGCGCGACGCTCGCGCAGGTCGGCGGCGACCTGCTCGTGGGCGCGGCGATCTGCGTCGCCTTGGTGCCCGTGATCGCCGTGCTCGCGCGGCGGGCGGCGCGGCGGATCGCCGCCGGCTGAGGCGTGACGGGATCGCTCGGACATGGACCGTTCCGGTGCGTGCGGGCGCCGTGCGCCCCCTTCCGTTCCGGCCTTGTTCGCACGCGTCGCCCGTCTCCAGGACGACCTCCGCCGCTCGGCCTCGCGGAGCGCCGCCGCGCCGTGGTGTAGAATGCTCGGGAAGCCGAATGTTTCCGGAGGGCACAGGAGCGGGGACCGTCCCCGACCGAACGCGCATGCGTACCCCACACTATGTTCGGCTCGGGAAAGGAGGCAACATGCGCTTCATCGGCAGCATGTTCGCCGCACTCGTCATCCTGTCAGGCGCGGCGCTCGCCCAGAACGAACCCCAGATGGGCGGGAAGCTCACGGTCGGGATCGAGTACGAACCCGTCACGCTGGATCCCCACGTCACCGGGCAGGCCAACGCCCGCCGAATGCTCCACAACATCGTCGACACGCTCGTGTACGGCGACGACGAGGGCGGAATCCACCCGTGGCTCGCGGAGAGCTGGGAGATCAGCGACGACGGCCTCGAGTACACCTTCTACCTGCGCCAGGGCGTGACGTTCCACGACGGCGAGCCGTTCAACGCCGAGTCGGTCCAGTACATGTGGGACCGCATCATGGATCCGGCCACCGCGTCGGCCAGCGCCATCGCCGAAATGGGTCCGTTCGAGCGGAGCGAGATCCTCGACGACTACACGATCCGCGCCTACCTGAGCGAACCGAGCGCGCTCTGGCTTCGGAGCATGTCCAGTTCCGCCGTCGCACCCGTTTCGCCTGCGGCCGTCGAGGCGCTCGGCGACCGGTTCGGTCGCGCTCCGGTCGGCACCGGTCCGTTCCGGATCGTCGAATGGGCCGACAACGAGTCGCTCCTGGTCGAACGCCACCCCGACTACGACTGGGCGCCCGAGCCGTTCGGGCACAGCGGACCGGCCTTCCTGGACGAGATCGAGTTCGTCTTCATCCCCGAAGCGCAGGTGCGCCTCGGCACCGTGGAGACGGGCGAGACCGACATCATCGAAGAGGTTCCGCCGCGGTTCGTCGACATGATCGACGAAAACCCGGACTTCAACCTGCTGCGCGCTCCCTACAACGGTAGCCCGCTGCACTACATGATCAACACCCAGGTGGCCCCGACCGACGAGGTCGCCGTCCGGCGCGCCATCCTGCACTCGGTGAACACCGAAGCGATCGTGGACAACCTCTACGCCGGCGTGGTCGAGCCCGGCAACGGCCCGATGACGGCGACCATGCCCGGATCGGTCGAAGGCATCTACCGCGACACCTACCCGTTCGACACGGAGGCCGCCGCGGCCATCCTGGACGACGCGGGCTGGGAGCTGGGCTCCGACGGCGTCCGCACGCGCGACGGCGAGCGCCTGACCGTTCGCATCAACGTCCTGACCGACGTTCCCGAATACGGCGAACTCGGCCAGGTGCTGCAGTCGCAGCTGGGCGACGTCGGCATCGAAGTGGTGCTCCAGCCGCTGGCGCGTAGCCCCTGGGCCGCCTCCAACAACGAAGGTACGGACTACAACATGGTCGGCATGGGCCTGTGGCGCAACGACCCGCACATGCTGAGCCTGCTGTGGCGTACCGACGGCAGCGCCTTCACCTGGTCGCACTACAGCAACCCGGAGTTCGACGCCATCGTCGACGAAGCCGTCCGGCTCACCGATGTGGAGCAACGCTTCGCGCTGTACGCCGAGGCGCAGGCGATCCTGATGGAGGACGCCGTGTCGCTGCCGATCTACGACCAGATGAACATCATGGCCGCCAATCTGGCGGTCGAAGGGATCGTGTTCGATCAGAGCGCGTTCCCCTTCTATCACGCCACCCACCTGACGCGCTGAGGCGCGCCCTCACCGGTTCGCGCACGACGCTTCCGATCACCCTCGGAAGCGTCGTGCCGACACCGGCTCGCGGAAGGAGCGTCGTCCCCCTCGGTACGACGCTCTCTGCGTTCCGACGAGCACCCCTACGCTCGACGTGCGTCCCGGATCCCGTCGGCAGGATCGGCTTCGGGACGCGCTCGAGTACGAGGTAAGGAGTCCGCTCGGTGTCCGTCTATCTTCTGCAACGGTTCGCGTCGGCCTTTCCCGTCCTACTGGGCCTCACCATCCTCGTCTTCAGCCTCGTGCACCTCGTACCCGGCGATCCCGCCGAGCAGATGCTCGGGGAGGCTGCGGTGAGCCAAGAGGTGATCGAGAACATGCGCGAGCAGCTGGGTCTGAATCGGCCCCTGCACGAGCAGTACCTCGCGTACGTCTCCGGGCTCCTGCAGGGGGACCTCGGCACCTCGTTCCTCGCTCGACGTTCGGTCGCCGACATGATCGGACGCGTCCTCCCCTCCACCCTGATCCTCACCTTCGCAGGCCTCGGCGTCGCGATCGTGCTCGGCGTGTCCCTCGGCGTCCTGGCCGCGGTCAACCACAACAGCTGGATCGACAACGCCACGATGGTCTTCGCGCTCATCGGCGTGTCGATGCCGTCGTTCTGGCTCGGCCTGATGCTCATCTTCACGTTCTCGCTCCAGCTCGGCTGGTTCCCGGCCACCGGCTCCGGCGGGATCGAGCGGCTGATCCTGCCTGCGGCCACCCTCGGGTTCGCCGGGTCGGCCATCATCGCGCGCATGGTGCGGTCCAGCATGCTCGAAGTGCTCGGGCAGGACTACATCCGCACGGCACGGGCGAAAGGGCTCGGGCCCCGCACCGTCGTTCTCCAGCACGTACTGAAGAACGCCATGATTCCCGTGCTCACGGTGATCGGCCTCGAGTTCGGTCGCCTCCTGAGCGGTACCGTCGTCATCGAGGTGGTGTTCTCGCGACCCGGCATCGGTCGCCTCCTGGTCGACGCGATCCTGAAGAAGGACTTCATCGTCATCCAGGGCGTGGTGCTCCTGAGCGCATGCTTCTATCTCCTCGTGAACCTCATGATCGACCTTTCGTACAGCCTGGCCGATCCTCGGATCCGATACTCCTGATGCCGATGGAGACATGATGTCGCAACCTACGACCGTTCCCGACACCACGAAGCCGCAGCGTTCGGAAGGCCTCTGGCGCAAGTCGGTGAAACGCCTGTTCAAGAACCCGGGCGCCGTCATCGGACTCGCCGTCATCGTCGCTCTGGTCTTGACCGCGATCTTCGCGCCCGTCCTCGCGCCCCATCCGCCCAATCGGCAGGATCCGCTCCGATCGCTTCAGGCGCCCAGTGCGGAGCACCGCCTAGGAACCGACCAGTTCGGACGCGACATCCTGAGCCGGCTGATCTACGGAACCCGCGTCTCGCTCCGGGTCGGCCTGGTCGCCGTCGGCATCGCGGCGCTCATCGGCATGCCGCTGGGTCTCGTCGCGGGCTACTACGGAGGCTGGATCGACATGACCATCTCCCGCGTCATCGATCTGATGCTGGCCTTCCCGGGCATCCTGCTGGCCCTCGTCATCGTGTCGATCCTCGGCCCGAGCCTGTTCAACGTGATGGTCGCCGTAGGCGTCGCCGCCTCGCCGAACTACGCCCGCGTCGTCCGAGGTTCGGTGCTCGCCGCCAAGGAGAACGTCTACGTCGAATCGGCCCGCGCGATCGGCGCCTACGTCCGCGGCATCATGATGCGCCACATCCTGCCGAACATCCTGGCCCCCGTGATCGTCCTGGCCACGCTGGGCACCGCGGGCGCGATCCTCAGCGCCGCCGCGCTCAGCTTCCTCGGGCTCGGCGCCCAACCGCCGACGGCGGAGTGGGGCGCGATGCTGAGCGAAGGCCGCAACTACATGCGCCTCGCCTGGTGGATCACCACCTTCCCCGGCATCGCGATCATGGTGACCGTGCTCGCCGTGAACCTCCTGGGCGACGGGCTTCGCGACTCGTTGGACGTCCGGCTTCGAACGTGAACGCACGTCCGGTCCACGGGCGCGACCCCGCGTAGGTCGCGCCCGACCGTTCCCGCGCCGTTCCTCGCCGACGCGGAGCGCTTCGTGGGGGCGGGGCCGACTACCCCTCCTTCACCGCCACCAACGACACGCTCTTCACGCCGAAGTCGCGGCTCGCACCCTGGGCCGACGTCGAGATGAACGCGTACTCCGGGTTGTCGCGCTCGGCGCGGATGCGCAGGCCGGCGGCGGCGAGGTCGCCCCGGTAGTCGTCGACCTGGGCGGCACCGCCGATGCAGGCGGCCCAGAGCGAGGTGTCGCACTTGATCTTCTCGGTGAGCGGCTTCTCGCTGACGATGTCCGAGAGCGCCAGGCGACCGCCGGGCTTCAGGACGCGCGCGAGTTCGCGGAAGGTGGCGGCCTTGTCGGCCGTCAGGTTGATCACGCCGTTGCTGATCACCACGTCGAAGGCGGCGTCCTCGACCGGCATCGTCTCGAGGTAGCCCTGACGGAAGCCGACGTTCGCGAAGCCGTCCCGCTCCGCCAGGCGCCGGGACTTGGCGAGCTGCTCCTCGGTCATGTCGATCCCGACCACGGAACCGTCGGGCCCGACGGCGCGGGCGGCGACGAACGCGTCGGCGCCGGAACCGCTGCCGGCGTCGAGCACCCGTTCGCCGGGACGCAGCGCGGCCAGGTCGAAGTGGTGGCCGACCCCGGCGAACGACTCCAACGCCTCGGCTGGAACCGCGTCCAACGTGGCCGGGTCGTACCCGAGCCGCTCCATGAGCGGCCGCCCCATCTCGAAGTGGAACTCGCCGTCCGGACGTTCCGCCACCTGGCGGTAGACGCCCTGTACCTTGCCTCGGAGCTCTTCGACGTCGATCGGTCGCATCGTCATGGTTCCCTCCTTCCGGGCGCGGCCGTTCGCCGCGTCCCTGATGACGTTCGCCGTCCACGGTGCGCCGCCCGGCGTTACCGCGCCGTTACCGACCGCCCGGCGAACGCTGGCGCGAGGCCGCCCGGGGCGCTACGGTGAGGGCGTCATGCGCCTACGCACATTGGGCGGGTTGCGGCTCGAGGGCGCGGCGTTCGCGCGACCGAAGCCGCTCCTGCTCGCGACCTACCTGGCCCTCGAGGGACCGCGGCCCCGCCGGTACCTGGCCGAACTGTTCTGGCCGGACGGCGCGGACCCGCTCCGCAGCCTCGCGGTCGCGCTGGTCCGTCTGCGCCAGGGGGCGCCCGGCTCGGTCGACGGCGACCACCGCACCGTCCGGAGCGACCTCGGCTGCGACGCGGTCGCGTTCGAACGGGCGCTCGACCGTGGCGACGAGGACGCGGCGCTCGCCCTCTACGCAGGGCCGTTCCTCGACGGGGTGACGCCGGCCCGGATCGGCACCGAGCTGGAGGAGTGGATCTGGGCCCGGCGCGACCGGCTCGCCACCCGTGCGCAACGAGCCCAGGTACGCCTGGCGCTGAAGGCGGTCGCGTGCGGCGACCCGACCGGAGCGAGCGCGCGCGCCGAGGCCGCTCGGGCCCTCCCGCACGCGGCGCCCGAGCCGGACACGCTGGTCCTGCTGCACGATCTGGCGCTCGCGGCCGGCCGCGCCACCGCGCGCGAACTGCGGCGCGAGGCGGAGGGACTCGACCTGCCGTTCGCGCCGGACCCGGACACGGCCCGCGAACGGGTCGAGGAGGCGGCCCGCACCGTCGCCGACGACGCCGGGTCGCCGTCCGCGGCGACCGGCACGCCGGCCGACCTGCCGCCGTTCGCGACCGCGTTCGTGGGCCGGAAACCGGAGCTGGCGCAGATCGCCGACCTGCTTGCGCGTCCCGGGCCGGCCGTCACCACCCTGACCGGCCCGCCCGGCGGTGGCAAGACCCGCCTGGCGGCCCAGATCGCGGCCGACCCGCGCACCCGCGAGCGCTGGCCGGACGGGGTGCGCTTCGTACCGTTGGCGGGCGTGTCGGGACCCGAATCGCTGGCGCCGCACATCGCAGCGGCGTTCGGTCTGGACGTTCCGGCCGAAGCGGACGCGGCGCTGGACCGGCTCGGCGAGTTCCTACGTGGGCGCGGCGTCCTGATCGTTCTCGACGAGGCGGAGGACCTCCTCCCGGACGGCGCGGCCGCGTTCGCGCGCCTGGCCGAGGCGGGGCCCGACGCCGCTTGGCTGATCGCCAGCCGCGTCCGCACCGGCCTGGCGATGGAACGGGTCGTACCGGTTCTGGGGCTGGACGTCCCGCCCCTGGAGGAGACGCCCGGCGCCGAGGCGTTGCGGACCGACGCGCCGGCGCTGTTCTTGCGGCGCGCGCAGCGCGCGGCCCCCGAGTTCGAGCCGGCCGACGAAGACGTGGCTGCGATCGTGCGCATCTGCCGCCGGGTCGAGGGGCTGCCGCTCGCGCTCGAGCTGGCGGCCGCCTGGGTCCGCGTCCTGCCGCCGAGCGAGATCGCCGACGCGCTCGACCGGGACGTCGAGCTCCTCGCCACCGACGCGCCCGACGTGCCGGAACGGCACCGCAGCGTGCGCGCCGCGTTCGAACACGCCTGGCGACGCATGAGCGACCGCGACCGGTCGCTGGCTCGGCGGCTGTCGGTGTGCGAGGGCGGCTTCCGCCTGGAGCAGGCGCGCGCCGTCGCCGGGGCCGGCCCGCACGACCTGGCGCGCCTGATCGACGCGTCGCTGCTGCGCACCGACGGCCGGGGCCGCTACGACATGCACGCGCTCCCGGCCGCGTTCGTCGAGGACCGAGCCGCCGCACGGCCCGAGGAGCGGGCCGAGGCCCGCCGCGCGCACGCTCGCGCGTACCTCGACCTGCTGACGCGCTCGGAGGAGGACCTCGCCGGGGGGCCCGACCAGGAACGACAGGTGGCGCGGATCGCCGAGGACCTCGCCAACGTCCGGGCCGCCGTCCGGACCGCCGCCAAGGACGGCGACGCGCGCGCGTTGTGGGCGACGTGCCGTCCGCTGCAGTTGTTCTTCATCCAGCGCGGGGGTCGGTGGGACGACGCGATCCGCACCTTCGCCGAGGCCGGCGAGGCGCTTCAGGCCCACGCCCGACACGACGACGGGCTCGAAGGCGCGGTCCTGGGCCGGCTGGAGAGTGCGCGCGCCTGGTTCCACTTCCGATCCGGCGAGAACGACGCCGCGCACCGCTGGGCCGAGCGCGCGCTGGCGCGCCTGCGCTCCGCGGCCCACGACGATCCGGACGATCCGGCCGTGCACCGTGCGCTCGCCAGCGTCCGCAACACGCTCGCGAACGTGGCCTTGCGGCGCGGCGACCTGAAGCGCGCCGAGCGCCGCTTCGAGGAGATCCGGGCGAGCGCCCTCGAACGCGGGCTGACGCGACAGGTAGCGATCGCGGCGAACAACCTCGGGCTCGTGCGTAAGGCGGCCGGCGACCTGGCGGGCGCGGAACGCGCCTACCGCGAGGCGCTGCGGCGGAACCGCGAACACGGCAACCGGCGCTCCGAGGTCCGCAACCGCGTGAATCTCGGCACCTGCCTGATCGTGGCGGGCCGGGCGCCGGAGGCGGAGGCGGTGCTGGACGAGGGACTGCGCCTGGCACGGGCGACCGGGTTCGACGCGATGGTCCCGACCTTGCTCGCGACCGCCGCCGCCGCCGCGCTCCGTGCGGACCGTGTCGCCGGCGCCGAGGCACGGGCTCAGGAAGCGCTCGACCTGCTGCGCCACGCGCCCGACCCCCGGGTCGAGGCGGACGTGCGCATCGTCCGCGCCGAATCGGCGCTCGCGCGCGGGGACGCGCGCGCCGCACGCGAGGAGGCGAGTCGCGCGCTGCGCCTGAGCCGCGGCGAGGACGCGGCCGACACGGTCGCGCAGGCCGCGCTCGCGCTCGCCGCCGCGTTCCGAACCGAAGGCCGGTTCGACCGAGCGGCGACCGTGCTGGGGGCGGCCGAAGCGTTGCCGCCGCGCACGCGGTGGGTGCGCGACCGGCTCGCGCGGGCGCGCCGCACGTTGACCGAAGAATCGATCGCCCTCGCGGCCGGAGCGTCACCGCGACAAGAGGCGAACGGACAGGGGCGCCACGTCCAGGCGCTGGACGAACGGGCCCTGGACGCCTGCGCGGCGGACGGAGCCGGGCTGAGCGCGAACGAGCTCGCGGAGTTGGCGGTCGGCCCCGAACCGCCCCGGTCCTCCCCCCGGCCTTGAGCCCCGCTCAGCCGGCCGGCACGAACCAGAACAGCGCGACCAGCCCGCCCGCCGCGGCGTAGCCGAGCGCCACGCCCAACGTGCGCTTCAGCACCTCGCCCTCGCGACCGGCGAGCCGCACGGTGGCGCCTGCGGCGATCACGTTGTGGGGACAGACGATGTTGCCGACCGCGGCGCCGAACCCCTGCGCGCCGATCAGCGGCAGCGGCGGCAGACCCGCCCGCTGCGCCGTCGCCAGCTGGAAGTCGGTGAACAGGATGTTCGAGGCGGTGG
>SLSQ01000170.1 GCA_007130355.1 Trueperaceae bacterium | reverse complement strand
TTCGCGCGGTGCCCACCGGAGGCGCCGCGACCGCCGCGCGCCGACCGGCCCGGCGCCGCGGGTCAGTCGGCGGCGTCGGCGGCGCGCTCGGCGCCGAGGTTCCGGATCAGCAGCGCTTCGGGGTCGGGATCGCGGCCGAGGAAGGCGCGGATCAGCCGTTCCGGCGGTTCGGCGTTGCCGCGCGAAAGGACCTGGGCGCGGAACGCCTCGCCGGTGGCGGCGTCGAACAGTCCGGCGTCGCGGAACCGGCCGAAGGCGTCGGCGTCGAGCATCTCGCTCCACAGGTAGCTGTAGTACCCGGCCGAGTACGGCCCCGAGAACACGTGCGCGAAGGCGGGGAGGAAGCCGTCCTGCGCGACGTCGGGCCGGATCTGGAAGGGGGCGAGGGCCCGGCGTCCGAAGGCGATCGGGTCCTCCTCCCCGTCCGGGTCCCAGTCGACGTGGAGCGCCAGGTCGACGGTGCCGAAGCTGATCTGGCGGGCCATGTGGTAGGCGGCGCCGAAGGTGCGTGCGGCGCGGAGGCGTTCGCGGTCCTGCTCCGGGAGCGGCCGTCCGTCGTCGACGTGGCGCGCCCAGCGCATCAGGGCGGCGTCCTCGTAGAGCCAGTTCTCGAGGATCTGGCTGGGCAGCTCGACGAAGTCCCAGGCGACCTGCGTGCCGGCCAGCGAGCGGACGGTGACGGTCGAGGCGAGCTGGTGCAGCAGGTGGCCGAACTCGTGGAAGACGGTGCGGGCCTCGTCGTGCGTGAGGAGCGCGGGGCGTCCGTCCTCGCCGGGCGCCAGGTTGCCGGCGACCAGGGCGACGTGCGGCTCGAAGCCGCCGTCCTCGCTGGGTCCGCCGTTGACCAGGGCGGCCTTCCAGGCGCCGGAGCGTTTCTCGTCGCGGGGGTGCCAGTCGGCGTAGAAGAGGCCGATCCGGCGACCGTCGCGGTCGTGGGCCTCGTAGGCGCGGACGTCGTCGTGCCAGACGGGCACACCGTCGACGGGCCGGATCTCGATGCCGAACAGGTCGCGGGCCAGGCCGAAGACGCCGTCCAGGACGGCGTCCATCGGGAAGTACGGGCGGAGCGCCTCCTCGTCGAGGTCGAACCGTTCGCGGCGCAGCCGTTCGAACGCGAAGCGCACGTCCCACGGTTCGAGCCGGTCGTAGCCGAACCGGTCGCGCACGAAGGCGTCGAGCTCCTCGACCTCGCGTCGGAAGTGGGGCTCGACGCGGCGCCACAGGTCCCGTTCGAAGGCGTGGGCGGTGGCGCCCCGTTTCGCCATCCGGTCCTCGGTCTGCAGGTCGGCCCAGTTCCGGTGGCCGAGGACGCCGGCCAGCTCGCGGCGGGCGCGCAGGATCCGGGGGATCAGCGTCCGGTTGTCGCGACCCTCGCCGGTGCCGACCGCCTGCTGCGCGGCCTGCATGTCGCGGCGCAGCTCGCGGTCCTCGGCGTGGTCGAGGACCGCGAGCACCTGCGGCTGCTGCAGGCCGAAGCGCCAACCCTCGACGCCGGCGCGCTCCGCCGCCTCGCGGGCGCGGCGGACGGCGGCGTTCGGGATGCCGGCGAGTCGGGCTTCGTCGTGCACGTCGACGTGGCCGGCGGCGACGCCGTCGAGCAGGTGGTTCTGGAACTCGTGCCCGAGGCGGGCCAGCTCGCTGCGGAGCTCGACGACGCGGGCGCGGGCGTCGGCGTCCAGGCCGGCGCCGGCGCGGCGGCGTTCGTCGAGCTCGACCTCGAGGAAGCGGGCGCGTTCGGGCGGCAGTTCGGCCGCCTCCTCGCTCTCGGCGTAGGCGCCGAGCACGCGGTAGACGTCGGGATCGGCCGCCTGCCGGGCGCCGAAGGCGGCGACGCGGGGCATCGCCTCGCCGACCGCGTCGCGCAGTTCGGGCGATTGGCGGACGGCGTTGAGGGTGGCCACGGTCGACACCACGCGTCCGATCTTGGCGGAGGCGCCGTCGATCGCGCCGAGCAGATCGTCGTAGCGGTAGGGCGGCCCTGCCGCGGCGATCGTGGCGCGCGTCCGTTCGGCGTCGGCGAGCGCCGCGTCGATGGCGGGCCGCACGTGCTCGGCGCGCACCCGGTCGAACGGGATCGGGGTGCGGTCGCTCAGGAGGGGGTTCGCGTCGCTGCCGGGGGCCTGTCGCGTCATGGGCGGATCGTACCCGTGCGACCGCGTCGGCCGCGTTCCGCGGAGCGTGCGGCGGCGCGGGCGCGGCGCCGGGACGACACGCGACGGCGGACGCCCGGCCTCCCAACCGTTCGCGGCGTCCGCCGTCCGTGGCGCGTGTCGCTCCGCATGCTCTTCCGGGTCCCAACATGACACGCCGACCCGGGGGAACGTGTGACGAACTCCCCAACGGATCGACGGAATCTGCGCTTAGGCGCAGCGTAGCGGCCGGACTCTTACAGGACTCTTACGCGGTCTCCGGATCGGCTCGGTGCGCCGCCAGCCAGGCCGCCCGGTGCGCGTCGAGTCGTTCCGCCGCGAAGGCGGTGGCGGGGCCGGGACGCCCGTCGCCGACCGGCCGGTCGTCGATCCGCACCACCGGCATGACCCCCTTGGTGGTGCTGGTGAGGAACGCTTCGCGGGCGGCGTACGCCTCCTCGAGCGTCACCTCGCCGGACACGAGCGGCGTCTCGGTGTCGGCCAGGGCGCGTTCCAGGTTGAGGCGGGTGACGCCACGCAGCACGTCGGCGTCGGCGGTTCGGTAGCGGCCCGCCTCGTCGACGACGACCAGGTTGCAGCGGGACGCCTCGAGCAGCCGTCCTCGGTCGTGGTAGACGACCTCGAGCGCGCCGGCGTCGCGCATCGCGCCGGCGAGGCGCACGGCGGTGAAGTAGTTCGTGGTCTTGGCCTGCGGCAGGTCGCGGAGGTACGCGTGGGTGATGACGGCGACCCCGTCGCGGTAGGCGTGCTCCGGGTAGGTCGGGGGCGGCACCACCAGCGCCAGCAGGCGCGGGGTTCCGGGCGTGAAGCCGTCCAGCGGGTCGCCTCCGGTGAGAAAGGTCTGAATCCCGAAGGTGCCGCCGCCGTTGGCGCGGATCAGGTCGAGCACGTGCGCGCGCACCCGTTCCGGACTCGGCCGGGGCGCGAGTCCGAGCAGGTCGGCGCTGCGGTCGAAGCGGGCCAGGTGGTCGTCGAGGAAGAGCGGCACGCCCGCCTCGACGCGGAAGAAGTCGAACGCCCCGAATCCGCGCCGGAGCGCCAGATCGGTCAGCGGCAGGTGCGCGTCGCGGGCGGGGAGCAGCCGGAGGTCGACGCCGTGGACGGGCTCGGGACGGTCCATGGCGGCATGCTACCGCCCCCGGCGCGACGGCGGACGCCCCTCCGGATCTGTACCCCCTGGGGGTATAGCATGGGACACGGGGACGCACCCGCGCTTGCTAGCATGCCGGTCGGATCGAGGAGGTCTTCACCCATGGCGAAACCCACCCACACCTGCGACGTGGCGATCATCGGCGGCGGACCCGCCGGACTCACCGCCGGCATCTACGCCGGTCGCGGCCAGCTCGACGCCGTCGTCCTCGAAAAGGGCCTGCCCGGCGGGCAGATCGCCCAGACCGAGGACGTCGAGAACTATCCCGGCTTCGACGAGGGGATCTCCGGTCCCGAACTGTCGCAGCGGATGGTGCGGCAGGCCGAGAAGTTCGGGGCGCGGATCGTCATGGAGGAGGTCGAGACGATCGAGGGCGACGCCGACTCCGGGTTCGTGGTGCGTGGCTACGAGGCCGACTACCGTGCCCGCGCGGTGATCCTCGCCACCGGCGCCAACCCGCGCCGCCTCGGCGTGCCCGGCGAGGACGAGTTCTACGGGCGCGGCGTCTCGACCTGCGCCACCTGCGACGGCTTCTTCTACCGGGGCAAGCGGGTGGTCGTGGTCGGCGGCGGCGACGCCGCGGTCGAGGAGGGCCTCTTCCTGACCAAGTTCGCCGACGAGGTCACGGTGGTCCACCGCCGCGACGAACTCCGCGCGCACAAGTCGGCGCAGGAGCGCGCCTTCGCGAACCCGAAGATGACGTTCGTGTGGAACTCGGTGGTCGACCGGATCGTGGGCGACGACGGCGCCGTCTCCGGGGTCGAGATCCGCGACGTGCACGACGGCTCGGTCCGCACCCTGGACGCCGACGGGGTGTTCGTGTACATCGGCCACGTCCCGAACACCGGCTTCCTCGCGGACGTCGTCGAGCTCCGCCCCGACGGCTACGTCCAGGTGCGCGACGAGATCCACACCTCGGCCGAAGGCATCTACGCCGCCGGCGACGTTTCGGACGACGTCTACCGGCAGCTCGGCACCTCCGTCGGCGCCGGCACGCGCGCCGCGATGGCGGCCGAACGGTGGCTGGCCGAACGCGAGCCGCTGCCCGCACCGTCCGCCGCCGCGTC
>SLSQ01000267.1 GCA_007130355.1 Trueperaceae bacterium | reverse complement strand
GCGCCGCGCTCCTCCGCTCCGCGCCGGCCGTCCGGCCGTGCCCCGCCCTGCCGCCCCGTCCGCCCGGCCCGGCGATGCGCTACCGTGACCCGTGCTCGTCGTCCGCGCCCGTCCCTCGCGCCCCGCGTCGCCGGACGCGCCCCGGTCCGGGCAGCGCCGCCGATGAGGGACCTCCTCGATCGCGTGTTCCGCGCCGCGCTACGGGAGACCGATCCGGCCGTCCTCACCGCGCGCCACCTGCCCGCCGAGCCGCCCAACGTGATCGTCGCGGTCGGCAAGGCGGCGGTGCCGATGGCGCGGGCGGCGTCGGAACGGTTCCCGGACGTGCCCGCGTGGGTCACGCCGCCGGCGTACGATCCGGCGGTCGCCGGAGAGGAGACGGTGCCGGACACGTGGACGCTCCTGGCGGGCGCCCATCCGGTGCCCGACGCGCGCAGCGTCGCCGCTGCCGACGCCGCGCTCGCGGCGGTCCGCGCCGTCGGGGAGGACGGGCGTGTGCTGGCGCTGATCTCGGGCGGGGGGAGCGCCCTCTGGTGCGCGCCGGACGGCGTGCCGCTCGAGTCCAAGCGCGCCGTCGCCCGGTCGCTCATGCGGGCCGGGGCCTCGATCCACGAGCTGAACGCCGTCCGCAAGCGGCTCTCGCGCATCAAGGGCGGGCGCCTCGCGGCCGCCACGCGGGCCCGCGTGACCGCCCTGCTCCTCTCCGACGTGCCCGGTGACGATCCGGCGACGATCGCCTCCGGACCGACCGTTCCCGACCCCGGCACCCGGGCCGAGGCGCTGACGGTGCTGGACCGCTTCGGCGTCGACGCTCCCGAGGTCCGGCGCCGGCTCGAGCGCGGCGCGTCCGGGGGTCCCGAGGACGCGGCTCCGAGGCCGGAGGGGTTCGGGGAGCGCGTGACCACGCGCGTGATCGGTTCGAACCGAACCTTCCTCGCGGCGATGCGGCGCGCCCTGCACGCCGAGGGTCTGCGGGCCGCGATCCTTTCCGACCGCTTCGAGGGGGAGGCCCGCGAGGTCGCTCGGGCGCACGCGGCGGTGGTGCGGAGCGTACGCGTGCACGGGACGCCGCTCGCGCCGCCGGTCGTGCTGCTCTCGGGCGGCGAAGCGACGGTCGACGTACGCGGCGACGGGGTAGGGGGCCGCAACCTCGAGTTCGCGCTGGCCTTCGCCCTCGACCTCGGCGACGCCACCCCGTGGACGCTCTCCGCCGGCACCGATGGACGGGACGGGGGCAGCGATGCGGCCGGTGCGATCGTGGGACCGGATACCCTGGGGGCCGCGCGTGCGGCTGGGGTCGACGCGGCGGACCACCTGGCGCGGAACGACTCCGGGACGTTCTTCGAACGGACCGGGGGGACCTACGTCCCCGGTCCGACCCGTCACAATCTGAACGACGTACGCGCGATCGTGATTCGGGAACCGGAAGAGAGGGGCTGAGGAATGAACATCGTCGGCATCGTCGAAGCCACCGAAGGGGAGCGGCGCGTCGCGCTGACGCCCACCGTGGTGAAGCGCCTCGCGGCGAAGGGGGTCACGGTCACGGTCGAGACCGGTTACGGCGCGGGCGCCCACTATCCGAGGGAGGCGTTCGAAGAGGCCGGCGCCACCGTCCAGGACCGCGCCGAAGCGCTCGCAGGGGCCGACCTCCTGGTGACGGTGGTGCCGCCGGACGCCGCGACGGTCGACGCTCTGAAGGAGGGCGCGGTCGTGGTCGGCTCGCTCGATCCGTTCCGGGAGCACGACCTGGTGCGCCGTCTGCGCGACCGGAAGCTTCGGTCGATCAGCATGGAGCTGATCCCCCGCACCTCGTACGCGCAGAAGATGGACGTCCTCTCCAGCCAGGCCAGCCTGGCCGGCTACGCCGCCGTCCTCACGGCGGCCGACCGGAGCCCCAAGGCGTTCCCGATGATGAGCACGCCCGCCGGCACGATCGCGCCGGCCCGCGTGTTCGTGGTCGGGGTCGGCGTCGCCGGCCTGCAGGCGATCGCGACCGCCAAGCGCCTGGGCGCGCGGGTCGAGGCGTACGACACCCGCCCGGTGGTCGCCGAGCAGGTCCGCTCGTTGGGCGCGAAGTTCGTGGAGCTCGACGTCGGCGAGACCGGCGAGACCGAGCAGGGCTACGCCAAGGAGCTGACCCAGGAGCAGCTGGCCGAGCAGCGGCGCCAGATGGCGAAGGTGGTCGCGAACGCCGACGTGGTGATCACCACGGCGCAGCTGTTCGGACGTCCCGCCCCCCGCATCGTCGACGCCGAGATGGTCGCCGGCATGCGTCCCGGAAGCGTGATCGTGGACATGGCCGCCTCGACCGGCGGCAACGTCGAGGGCACCGTCGCCGGCGAGGAGGTCGAGGTGCACGGCGTCCGCATCGTGGGCCGGGTCGACCTGCCGTCGAGCGTGGCGCGGGACGCCAGCGAGATGCTCGCCGCGAACGTGGCGAACCTGGTCGAGCACGCCTGGGACGAGGAGGCGAAGACCCTCGTCCTGGACCCCGAGCGCGACGACCTGATCGCCGCGTGCCTGTTGACCGCGGACGGCACCGTCCGCGACGAACGCGTAGCGTCCGCTCTCGAGGCGGCCAGAGACGAGGAGGCCACGGCGTGATCCTACTGGTGTTCGTATTCGTGCTGGCGCTGTTCCTCGGCGTCGAACTGATCAAGCGCGTCCCCAGCCAGCTGCACACGCCGCTGATGTCCGGCGCGAACGCGATCAGCGGCATCACCATCGTAGGCGCGATCGTGGCCGCCAGCGCCGAGGGGCCGTTCGCCACCGCGATCGGCATGGCGGCGTTGATCTTCGCCACCATCAACGTGGTCGGCGGCTACGTCGTGACCGACCGCATGCTCGGCATGTTCAAGGCCGGACGGAAGGGGAACTGAGGTGGCCTGGGTCGAGCTCGCCTACGTCCTCGCCGCGATCCTGTTCATACTGGGCCTCAAGGGCCTGGGCCGGGCGACCACCGCCCGGCGCGGCAACCTGCTGTCGGCCAGCGGCATGCTGGTCGCCGTCGTGGCCACCCTCCTGCGAGGCGGCATCGATCCGCTCTGGGTGGGCGTCGGGCTCCTCGTCGGCGCCACCGTCGGTCTGATCGCCGCCCGCACCGTCCAGATGACCGGCATGCCCGAGATGGTCGCGCTGTTCAACGGCTCCGGCGGCATCGCCTCGTTCTTCGTCGCCTGGGCCGAGTTCCACGGCGATCCGGCGCGCGACGTCGGCACCGCCGCGGCGATCGCGGCCGCCTCGATCATCGGCGCGCTGGCCGGGTCGGGCAGCGTGATCGCCTGGGGCAAGCTCGCGGGCAGGGTGCCCGGCCGGCCGATCCGCCTGCCGGCTCAGTCGTGGATCACCGGGGCGCTCGCGGCGATCGCGCTGGCCGCCGCCGTCACCCTCGCGCTCGCGCCGGACGGCGCGCTCGGCGGGCCGGCGTTCGTGGTCGCGGCCCTGATCGCGCTCGCGCTCGGCGTCCTGCTGGTCCTGCCGATCGGCGGGGCCGACATGCCGATCGTGATCAGCCTCCTGAACGCCTACTCCGGCCTCGCCGCCGCCATGGCCGGCTTCGTGCTGGGGAACAGCGCCCTGGTGGTCGCCGGTTCGCTGGTCGGCGCGTCGGGGTTCATCCTCACGAACATCATGTGCAAGGCGATGAACCGCAGCCTGGCGAACGTCCTCTTCGGCGGCTTCGGCGGCGAGGACGGGCCCGGCGCGGCCGCCGGCGCGACCGGCGACGTCCGCTCGCTCACGCCCGAGGACGCCTACTTCGTGCTCGAGGCCGCCAGCGACGTGGTGGTCGTCCCCGGCTACGGCATGGCGGTCGCCCAGGCGCAGCACGCCGTCCGGGAGCTCGCCGACGAACTGGACGCGAACGGGGCCGAGGTGCGCTACGCGATCCACCCGGTCGCCGGCCGCATGCCCGGCCACATGAACGTGCTGCTGGCCGAAGCGAACGTGCCGTACGAGCAGCTGGTCGAACCGGGCGACGTCAACCCGACGATGGAGACCGTCGACGTGGCGATCGTCATCGGCGCGAACGACGTGGTGAACCCGGCGGCCAAGGAGGATTCCGGCAGTCCCCTCTACGGCATGCCGATCCTCGAGGTGCACCGGGCCCGCACCGTCTTCGTGCTGAAGCGTTCGATGAACCCCGGGTTCAGCGGCGTCGACAACGGCCTGTTCGTGCGCGAGAACACACGCATGCTGTTCGGCGACGCCAAGGAGACGGTCCAGGCGCTGGTCACCGAGTTCAAGGAGGCGCGCGAAGGCTGACCCGCTCGCGCCCCGCGCGACCGACGTCCGAACCAGGCGGGCGGGACCGGCGCACGGTCCCGCCCGCCCTGCCGTGCGGACCCGGGGTACCCTGTCCGCTCGGTCGGGG
>SLSQ01000064.1 GCA_007130355.1 Trueperaceae bacterium | reverse complement strand
TCGAACGCCTCGGCGTGTTCGACGAGATCCGCGCCTACGACCGGTCGTACGGCGAGGCGTTCCAGGCCTGGCTGCGCGAGCTGGCGCCCGGCACGGTGCACCTGAACTTCAGCGAGACCGACGTGCTCTGCGACGGCCTGCGGCACGGGCAGTACCTCCGTACCGCACGGCTCGTGGGCGAGGCGGTGCCGGGCGCGCGGCTCGCCTCCGCCGAGCCGATGCTGCGGGAGGTGCGCGGCGTCAAGACGCCCGAAGAGCTGCGTCGCCTGCGCGTCGCGATCGACGGGAGCGCCCGCCTGTACGAGCGCCTGCGCCCCACGCTGGGCCCGGGCATGAGCGAGCGGGAGATCCAGGACCGGATGAAGGCGATCGCCGGCGAGCTCGGCTTCGGCGTGCACCTGGGCGACTACGGCGGTCCGCTGGTGTGCATCAACCGCGTGGGCCTGGCGCACCGCGCGCCGGGCAATGACCGGCTCGAGCCGGGCGACCTGCTGATCCTGGACCACGGCCTCGAGCACGAGGGCTACCACTCCGACCTGGCGCGCACCGTCTACGTGCCGCGGGACGGCGAGACCGAGGCGCCCGAGGCGGAACGTCGCGCCTTCGCCAGCGCCAAGCAGGCGATCGAGGCGGCGTTCGAGGCGCTGCGGCCGGGCGTGGCGGGGCACGAGGTCGACGCCGCCGCGCGTGCCGTGCACCTCGCGAACGGCTACCCGGAGATCTCGCACGCCACCGGCCATCAGATCGGCCGGCACGTGCACGACGGCGGCACGATCCTGGGGCCGCGCTGGGAGCGGTACGGCGACATGCCGTACGGCGAGATCCGCGAAGGGAACGTGTTCACGATCGAGCCGACGATCCTGGCCTCGCCGGAACCGTCGATGCTGGTCGAGGAGAACGTCCACGTCACCGCCGACGGCGCCGAGTGGCTCAGCGAGCGTCAGACGGAACTGTGGCTGGCGGGGCGGTGACGGCGCCTGCCGTACGGCGTACGATGCTCCTCGTCCGTTCCGATTCGGTCCGATCCCCGGCCCGACCCGTCCTCGTCCGTTCCCGGAGGAACCCGTCCATGCGTGAACCCATGCGTGAACCCGTGCGCGATCCCGTGCCTCACTCCGTGCGTGCACCGAAGCGCGTCCGTCCCCTGATGTTCGGCCTCCTGGCGGTGCTCGTGGCCGCGATCGTTCCTGCCGCCTTCGCCCAGGGCGATCGCTGCGAAGCGGTCGGCGGTACCGCCACGATCGCGCAGTGGAGCGAGCCGGGGAACCTGAACCCGCTGATCTTCCCGACCACCTACGACCGCAACGTCCAGGAACTCGTGTTCGCCGCGTTGATCCGGCCGACCTCGGACCTGTCGTTCGAACCGGACCTGGCCGAGTCGTGGGAGGTGAGCGAGGACGCCACCACCCTCGCCTTCACGCTGCGCGAGGGGCTGACCTTCCACGACGGCGAGCCGCTGACCGCGGACGACGTCGCGTTCACCTTCCGGAGCATGGCGCATCCGGACTACGCCGGCGGGCGGTTCGCGGAGATCTCCGTCCTCGAAGGCGCGCAGGCGTACCGCGACGGCGAGGCGGACGACGTGTCCGGCATCCGCGTGGTGGACGATCGGACCATCGAGTTCGTCACCACCGAGCCGTTCGCGCCGTTCCTGCCGGTGATCGGCGGCGTGTTCGTGCTGCCCGAGCACGTCTACGGCGAGGTTCCGGTCGGCGCCTGGCAGGAGCACCCCACGAACCGCGCGCCGCTCGGCTCCGGCCCGTTCGCGTTCGACGAGTACCGGCCCGGCGAGTTCGTCTCCGTCCGCGCGTTCGACGGCTACTGGCAGGGCCGCCCGTGCCTGGACCGCCTGCTGATCCGGTTCGGCGACCAGAACACGCTCCTCGCCGCGCTCCTGAACGGCGAGCTGGACGCCGCGCCGGTGCCGATCGACGGCGCGAACGAGGTGGACGGGAACCCGCTCCTGGAGCTGCAGGTCATCGACACCCTCACCTTCCAGTACATCGGCACGAACCTGCGTGGGCCGAAGCTCGGCGACCCCGCGGTCCGGGAAGCGATCGCCTACGCCGCGAACCGGCAGGCGATGGTGAACGGGCTGCTGCAAGGGTACGGCGCGACGCTCGACACGCTGTTCCCGACCAACCACTGGTCGTACCCGACCGACGTCGAGCCGATCGTCCACGATCCCGAACGCGCCGAGCGCATCCTGGACGAGGCCGGTTGGGAACGGCGCGGCGAGGTCCGGGTCCGGGACGGCGAGGAGCTGCGGCTGCGCCTGTTCGTGCCCACCGGCAACCAGGTGCGCGAACGGACCGCGCCGTTGATCCAGGCCAACCTGCGGCAGATCGGCGTCCCGGTCGAGATCCGCACCATGGACTTCGCGACCCTCGTCACCTACCTGCTGCCCAACGACGAGGACGGCACCCCGCGCGCCGTCACGCCGGACGACTTCGACCTGTTCCTGCTCGGCTACGGCATCACCCGCGATCCGGACGAGTACCTCAGCTACCTGGTCCCGAGCGACATGCCGCCCGGCGGCTACAACTTCATCGGCGTCGACCAGGCGCGCGTGGCCGAGCTGATGTACGAGGGCCGCGTCACGCTCGACCAAGAGGAACGCGCCGAGATCTACCGCGAGGTCGGCCGCGAGATGCGCGACCTGCTGGCGTGGATCCCGCTGTACCAGGCGCAGGACCTCTACGGCGTGAACGAACGCCTGGTCGGGTTCGGCCCGGACGTGCGCGGCGTGAACGTGAACGTCGCCAACTGGTCGCTGCGCTGAGCGCGGCGCCCGCCCGAGCGGTCGGCCGCTGAAGGCCGGCCGCTCCATCCATGCTCCCGTTCCTGCTGCACCGTCTCGCGCAGAGCGCCGTGATCCTGGCGCTCGTGTCGTTCGTCGGGTTCGCCATCACCCTGGCGGCCCCCGGCAACGCCATGCGCACGTTCATCGATCCCAACGTGTCGGTCGAGGACCTCCGCGCCGCCGAGGCGCGCCTGGGCCTCGACCGGTCGGTGCCGGAGCAGTACCTGGCGTGGGCGGGTCAGCTCGCGCGCGGCAACCTGGGCTGGTCGTCCCGCACCGGCGCGCCGGTCGCCGACCTGATCGGTCGCCGCATCGGACCCACCCTGACCCTGATGGGCGCCGCGTTCCTGATCTCGCTCGCGCTCGCGCTGGTGCTCGGGACGCTCACCGCGGCCCGGCCGTACACCGGCTTCGACTACGCCGTGACCGGCGCCGCCTTCGCCGGGATCAGCGTGCCCAGCTTCTTCTCGGCGATGGCGCTGATCTACGTCTTCTCGCTCCAGCTCGGTTGGTTCCCGACCAGCGGGCTCGAGTCGTACGCCGCCGACCATCAGGGTTGGGACCGGATCGTCGACCGCCTTCGCCACCTGGCGCTGCCGGTCGCGGTGCTCGTGCTCACCGGCACCGCCGAGCTGGTCCGGCACGTGCGCGGCGCGGTGCTCGAAGCGCTCGGCGAGGACTACGTCCGCACCGCGCAAGGCAAGGGCGTCGCGCCCGGGCGCGTCCTGCGCGTCCACGCCCTGCGCAACGGCCTGCTCCCGATCGTCACGCTGGTCGGGGTCGCGTTGCCGCGGCTGCTCGCCGGCTCGGTCGTGATCGAGGTGGTCTTCTCCTGGCCCGGCATGGGGCGGCTGCTGGTCGAGTCGGTGTTCGCCCGTGACGTGCCGGTCGCGATGGCGATCAACCTGATCGCGGCGGGGCTGGTGCTGCTCGGCAGCCTGCTCGCCGACATGGCGTACGCGGTGGTCGATCCTCGCGTGCGGGTGGGCTGATGGGTCGCGCCGGCCCCCGCGCCACGACCTCCGCGCCCGCGGACGCCACGCCCCGCCGC
Organism: Trueperaceae bacterium; assembly: GCA_007130355.1. Taxonomy (GTDB): domain Bacteria; phylum Deinococcota; class Deinococci; order Deinococcales; family Trueperaceae; genus SLSQ01. The sequence continues at coordinate 532 of SLSQ01000064.1, read as the reverse complement.
CCGGTCCGGCGGGCCTGGCGCGCCTTCCTGCGGCACCGCGCGGCGGTCGTCTCCGCCGGGATCCTGGCGCTGCTCGCGGTGGCGGCGCTGGTCGCGCCGTGGATCTCGCCGCACGATCCGTACGACCTGGCGATCGGGCCGGACGGCGAGATCGCCTTCGCCGCGCCGCCCGGCGGCGCCTTCGTGCTGGGCACCGACGCGGTCGGCCGCGACGTCCTCTCCCGCCTGATCCACGGCGGGCGCGTCAGCATCACGATCGGCCTGGTCGCCGCGCTGGTCGCGATCAGCGTCGGCAGCCTGCTGGGCGCGATCGCCGGCTGGTTCGGCGGCACCACCGACCGCGTCGTCTCGCGCTTCGCGGACGCCGTCGCGGCGTTCCCGGCGTTGTTCCTGATCCTGACGATCAGCGCCTTCGTGGCGCCCAGCATCGTGAACGTGATCGTGATCATCGGCTTCCTGAGCTGGATGCCGTCGTTCCGGCTGATGCGGGCCGAAGTGCTCAAACTGCGCGAGCAGCCGTTCGTCGAGGCGG
>SLSQ01000176.1 GCA_007130355.1 Trueperaceae bacterium | reverse complement strand
TCGTTCCAGGTGCACGCCGGCGAGGAACTGATCGGCACCTGGGTGGTCGCCGACCGGATGGAGGACCTGACCTGGCTCTACGAGGAGGAGGGCTGGTTCGACGTCTTCCCGCAGGAGCTGATCGACCTGGCCAGCACCGAGGACGGGATCTGGAGCGTGCCGGTGAACATGCACCGCTCGAACGTCCTCTGGTACGTGCCGGAGAACCTCGAGTCCTGGGGCGTGTCGGTCCCCTCCGACTGGGACGAGTTCGTCGGCATGTGCGATGACCTGCAGGCACAGGGCGTCACCCCGATCGTGCTGGGCGAGAACTGGACCGTGCAGCACCTGTGGGAGTCGGTCGCGCTGGCCGAGCTCGGACCGGACGCCTGGTCGAACCTGTGGACCCGCGACCTGGCGTTCACCGACGACTCCGTCGTCGCCACCTTCGAACGCCTCGGCGAGATCATGGAGTGCGCCAACGCCGACGCCTCCGGCCTGAGCTGGCAGCAGGCGACCGACCGCGTCGTCGACGGCGAAGCGGCGTTCAACGTGATGGGCGACTGGGCCGCCGGGTACATGGCGACCACGCTCGAACTCGAGCCGGGCGTCGGCTTCGGCTGGGCCGCGTCGCCCGGCACCGAGGGCGTGTTCATGGGCCTCTCCGACTCGTTCGGCCTGCCGGTCGGCGCGCCGAACCGCGAGGGCGCCATCGAGTGGCTCCGCACCAGCGGTTCGCTCGCCGGGCAGGACGCCTTCAACCCGCTCAAGGGGTCGATCGCGCCGCGCCTCGACAGCGACCTGAGCCTCTACGACGCCTACCTGCAGTCGGCCTACGACGACTACACGAGCGACCGGCAGGTCGGCAGCCTGGTGCACGGAACGGTCGCCAAGGAGTCGTTCATGAGCGAGTTCGCGACCGTGATCGAGATCTTCCAGGACTCCGGCAGCGCCGCCGCCGCCGCGAACGCCGCCGAAGCGGTCGCCGGCCAGACGAACCTCGGGAACTGAGCCGGACGGCCACCGAGACGTCACGATGGAAGGGCGGACGCTTCGGTCCGCCCTTCCGATGCGGGCGCCGACCATGAAACGGATCTCGAGAGACCGGATCACCGCCTTCCTGATGCTGCTGCCGTCGTTGATCCTGCTGGGGATCTTCGTGTACGGCTTCATCGGGCAGACCTTCTACGTCTCCCTCACCGACTGGGGGCGGGACGCGACCCAGGCGTTGGCCGCGAACCCGATCCTGCAGTTCGTCGGTTTCGAGAACTACCAGCGCCTGTTCAGCGGCGCGCTCGAAGCCCGCTTCCGTCAAGACCTCGTCAATCTCTTCTTCTTCACGATCTTCTTCCTGGGCGGAACGCTCGGCCTGGGCCTCCTGCTCGCGATCCTGCTCGATCAGAACGTCCGCGGCGAGGGCCTGTTCCGGACCCTGTTCCTGTTCCCGTTCGCCCTCTCGTTCATCGTCACCGGCACCGTCTGGCGCTGGATGCTGCAGCCGCAGGGCGGGATCAACGCGCTCCCGACCACGGTCGGCCTGCCGCGTGGCGAGTTCGGCTGGCTCACCACGCGCGATCAGATCTGGCGCTTCGACTGGAACCACCTGCCGATGTTCGGAGCGATCGTGCTCGGCATGGTGTTCACGTGGGTGGCGATCGCCGCCTGGCGTCGGCGCGGCCGCAGGGGCCGTGCGCGCGCCGCGATCCTGGGCGCCGCGGCGGCGCTCCTGTTCGGTTGGGCGGCGTTCGGCGGACGTTCGGTCGAGCTGCTTCCGTTCCCCGAGATGCGCGGCTTCAACCTGGCGCTGATCGGCATCATCCTGGCCGCGGTCTGGCAGATGTCCGGCTACACCATGGCGCTCTACCTCGCCAGCCTGCGCGGGATCCCGGACACGCTGCGCGAAGCGGCCCGGATCGACGGGGCCAGCGAGTTCCAGCTGTACCGGCACGTGGTCTTCCCGCTGCTCGGCCCGATCACCCTGTCGGCGATGATCATCCTCGGCCACATCAGCCTGAAGATCTTCGACCTGATCTTCGCGATGACCGGACCCGACCAGGCCACCACCAGCGTCCCGGCCCTGCTGATGTACATCCGCGCCTTCCGCGCGAACCAGTTCGCCGACGGAGCGGCCATCGCGATCGTGCTGCTGGTGCTGGTCGCGACGGTGATCGTGCCGTACCTGTGGGTCAGCCTCCGGGGCGAGGTGCGCCGGTGACCCCGCGCATGCGCCGGGGTCCGTGGCGGGTGCTCGTGTACGTGGGCCTGATCGCGGGCGCCGCCTTCTTCCTGCTGCCGGTCTACCTGGTGGTCGTGACCGCCTTCAAGGATGCCGCCTCGATCCGCCTGGCGACCGCCTGGCATCCGCCCGAGACCTGGCACTGGCAGAGCTTCGTGACCGCCTGGGAGGCGTTCGCACCGAAGCTCCGCAACAGCCTGATCCTCACCACCACCGCCACGGCCGCTGCGGCGCTGCTCGGTTCGATGAACGGCTACATCCTGTCGAAGTGGCGCTTCCGCGGGGCGAACGTGATCTTCCCGCTCATGCTGTTCGGGATGTTCATCCCCTACCAAGCGATCCTGATCCCGCTCTTCACCTTCCTGCGCGACATCGGCCTCTACGGCGGGCTGGGCGGCCTGATCCTGACGCACGTGGTGTACGGCCTGCCGATCACCACCCTGATCTTCCGCAACTTCTACGCCGAGATCCCCGACGACATGCTCGAGGCCGGCAAGATCGACGGCGCCGGCTTCTTCGGGCTCTACACGCGGATCGTCTTCCCCCTCTCGATCTCCGGCTTCGTGGTGGTGATCATCTGGCAGTTCACCCAGATCTGGAACGAGTTCCTCTTCGCCGTCACCCTCACCAGCCGCGCCAACGAACCGATCACCGTCGCGCTCGCCCAGCTCGCCGGCGGCGAGGCGGTCCGCTGGAACCTGCCGATGGCCGGCGCGATCCTGACGGCGCTCCCCACGCTGCTCATCTACATCGTGCTGGGGCGCTACTTCATCCGCGGCCTGCTGGCCGGGAGCGTCAAGGGCTGACCCCCGGCGCCCCTCGCCGGGGCCCGACGCGCCACCCGGTCCGCGACGCGATGCGTGCCCCGGCGCGAACTGTCCAGCGGTCTCCGGGGCGGCTCCGTCCGAGCGGCCCACGACAGCCCGCCGCACGCCCACGTGGTCTTCTGTGCCCGTGACCGGCGCCACCGACCCCGTCCCTCCCGAACGACGCGCCTGGATCCTGGCGGCCGCCGCGACCGGCGCCTTCGTGTCGACCGTCTCGGCGACCGCCGTGAACGTGGCGCTCCCGTCGCTGGTCGACGCCTTCGGTGCGCCGTTCGCCCTGGTGCAGTGGGTGGTGCTCGCCTACCTGCTGGTGACCGCCGTCCTGCTGCCGGTCATCGGCCGGCTCGCCGACATGTGGGGCAAACGGGCGATCTTCGTGGCCGGGTTCGTCGTCTTCGCGGCCGGCTCGGTCGCCACCGGCCTGGCTCCTGGGATCGGGTCGTTGATCGCCTTCCGCCTGGTCCACGGCGTCGGCTCGGCGATCCTCACCGGCGTCGGCCTCGCCATCGTCACCGACGTCTTCCCCGAGGACCGACGCGGCCGCGCGATCGGCATCAACGGCGCCGTGCTCGCCACCGGCATCGTGCTCGGCCCCGCCCTCGGCGGGCTCCTGGTCGAGATCGACTGGCGCCTCGTGTTCCTCGCCTTCGCACCGGTCGCCGCGTTGGGCGGCGTGGCGGCCTGGTGGTTCGTGCCCCGCTACCACCCGGGCGACCGGCAACGCTTCGACCTGCCGGGGGCGGGCCTTCTGGCCGCCATGCTCGGCTTCCTCTCGCTCGCGCTCACCCTCGGACAGGGGCGCGGGTTCGGCGATCCGCTCATCGTGGCGCTCTTCGCGGCGTCACTGGCGGCGCTCCCGCTCTTCCTGGCGCGCCAGGCGCGGACCGACCACCCGGTGGTCGACCTCGCCCTCTTCCGCGAACCGCGCCTCGCGATCGGCCTGACCGTCGGGCTGGGCGTGTTCGTGTCGATCGCCGGCACGATCTTCCTGATGCCGTTCTACCTGGAGCTGGTGCAGGGCCGCTCGCCCCGCGAAGTGGGGGCGCTGATGGCGGTCACGCCGGTGCTGCTCGTGATCGTCTCGCCGCTGGCCGGCGCCGCCGCCGACCGCTTCGGCGAACGGATCGTGACGGTCGTCGGCCTCTGCGTCGCGCTCGGCGGGTTCGTGGCGGTCGGAACGCTGAGCGAGGACACCTCGGCGCTCGGGTTCGTCGCGCGCTTCGCGGCGGTCGGCTTCGGCATGGCGACCTTCCAGAGTCCGAACAACAGCGCCATCATGGGCGCCGTGCCCCCCGACCGTTCCGGCGTGGCCGGCGGGCTGCTCGGCCTCACCCGCGCGCTCGGCCAGACCGCCGGCATCGCGGTGCTGGGCAGCCTCTGGGCGGCGCG
>SLSQ01000224.1 GCA_007130355.1 Trueperaceae bacterium | reverse complement strand
CCGTGCTGGACTTCGGCGCTCCTTTGCCGGAACCGCGGGCGGAGGCCGCCCGCGATCCGGTTCGTGAGGGTTCAGCGCGACGGGGCATCGGATTCCGTTCTCGGGCAACCGTGGGCGTACGGAGCGCCGTCTTCGGTGCCCAGGCCGGTCATGGGGTGACGGGCGTGCGGCCCGTGCATGCCGTGAGGTTCGCCGGTCGTACGCTCCATGCCGTGCATCATGCCGTGCATTCCGCTCATTCCGTCGAATCCGCGCATCGCGCCGTGGGCACCGTGAATTCCGTGCATCATCCCGTGCATTCCTTCGCCGCCGTGCACGCCGTCGTGCATCCCGTCGTGCACCCCGTCGTGCATCGAAGCCATCGACGCCATGCCCATACCCATGCCCATGCCCATGCCGGCACCGGTTCGACCTTCCGTGGGGGTACCGTGCGCCACGGCCACCGCGAGTACGGCGAACACGAGCAGCGTACCGACCACGCCGAGCGCGCGGAGTGTGCGGGGTGTTCGGACCTTTCCGTTCATCATCGACCTCCTGTCGATCGGGTAAGCGTGTCGCGACGCGCGAGGAACTCGTCCTCGTCGATTTCGCCGCGGGCGTAGCGTTTCCGTAGCGTTTCGAGCGCCGAGTCCTCGTCCGGGTCCGACTTCCTGGCGTCGGAGTTCGGCAGGAGCGCACGTGTGATGGCGATCGCGGCCGCGACGGTGGCCACGACCAGCAGGGCCGTCCAGAGCAGACCCCAGCCGTGTCCGGTCGTCATGAACGAACCCCATTCGTGCCACATGCGCCTCACCTCCACCGGTACGGTACGGAGCGAAGGTCCAGTGCGTGTTCCGCCCGTGTGAAGCGCGGGTCAAGAAGTCCGGAGCGCGGGCGCGGGCCGAAGGGGTGGCGCCTTGGCCAGGACCGTTCTCATCGTCGAAGACGATCCCGACGTGGTGCGTGTGGCACGCGCCTACCTGGAGCGGGAGGGGTACGCCGTGTCGGTCGAGCGGGACGGGGAGGCCGGACTCCTTCGCGCGCGAGCCGATCGTCCCGACCTCGTGGTGCTCGACTGGATGCTCCCGCACGCCTCCGGGATCGACGTCCTGCGTCGGCTGCGTCAGGAGAGCGAGGTACCGGTCCTCTTCCTGACGGCGCGGACCGACGAAGCCGATCGCGTCCTGGGGCTCGAACTCGGGGCCGACGACTACCTGGTCAAGCCGTTCAGTCCTCGCGAACTGGTCGCGCGCGTGGGCGCCATCCTGCGCCGAGGAGCGTCACGTTCGGACGCCGCCGAGCCTGTGCGGCACGGTCCGCTCGAGGTCGACCCCGGCACGCGCGTCGCCCGCGTGGACGGACGGGTCGCGGACCTCACGAGGATCGAGTTCGACCTGCTGGCGACGCTCATCGCCGCGCCCGGGCGCGTCTTTCGGCGCGAGGAACTGATCGAGCGCGTCTGGGGAGTGGAGCACGACGGGGGAGACCGCGTGGTCGACGTGCACGTGTCGAACCTGCGGCAGAAGCTCGCAGCAGCCGGTGCGGGCGAGTCGATCCGTACCGTGCGCGGCGTGGGGTACGCGCTCCGGTGAGTCCGGCGGCTCCAGCGGGCACCGGAGGCGAGACCGCCGCCCGCGGCGGGTCCCGGGGCCTGATGGTCCGCGTGTTCGCGGCGAATCTGGCGGTCGTCGCCGTCGCCGCCGTCGCAGCGTTGCTCGCGGGCTTGGCGTTCGCCCCGTTCCTCCTGGAGCGGCATCTCGAGTCGATGATGCACGCCACGACGCACGGTCCGGGGTTCGAACGGATGGCGGCCGACCTCGAGGCGGCGTACCGCCTCGCGCTGGCCCAGTCGATCGGATGGGCGGTGGCGGTCGCGACCGTCGCGGCGGCGGGGGTCGCCTGGGCCGTCACGGCGCGTCTGGTGGCGCCGCTCCGGGCGTTGCAGGACGCCAGCGCGACGATCGCGGCGGGGCGCAGAGGGGCACGGCTCGACCCCCACGCGCCGGGCGAGATCGGACAACTGGCCGCCACGTTCAATCGGATGGCCCGGGCGCTCGATGAGGCCGCCGACGTCCGCAAGCGACTGATCACCGACCTCGCCCACGAACTGCGGACGCCGCTCTCGAACCTGCGCGGGTACGTCGAGGCGCTCGAGGACGGCGTCCTCGAGTTCGACGAGGACAGCAGGGCGGCGCTCGGCCGGCAGGTCGATCGGTTGGAGCGCCTGGTCGCCGATCTCGCCACGTTGCACGATCTCGAGGCGGGGGTGGCGACGATCGACCTCGCGCGAACCGACCTCGCCGACCTGGTTCGCACCGGTGCGGCCGCGGTCCGCACGCGCTTCGGCGAGCGGGAGGTGACGCTCACCGTGACCGCGCCGGACGAGGGCGCCTGGGCGTCGGCGGACCCCGTGCGGACCGGTCAGGTGCTCGAGAACCTGCTGGACAACGCGCTTCGGTTCACGCCGTCCGAGGGAGGCGTGGAGGTCGAGGTGTCCGCGCCGAACGACGTCGTGCGGGTCGAGGTGCGGGACACCGGGCCCGGCGTGCCGGAACACGAACGGGACGCCGTGTTCCGGCGCTTGTACCGGGGCGACCGGTCGCGCGCTGCCGGTACCGGCGCCGGCAGCGGCGTCGGCCTCACCATCGCGAAGGCGCTCGTCGAACGACAGGGCGGCACGATCGGGGTCGACGACGCCCCCTCGGGCGGCGCGCGGTTCTGGTTCGAGCTACCGTCGGCGCCGTGAGGGAGCTACCGACGTTCGCCCCACCGGAGGGTCGAGCCTAGGCCCTCAAGGAATGAAGACCGGAATGCACGTGCAGAAGTTCGGAAAGCAGATCGTGATGCAGTCGAACTCGAATTCGAGCGTACCGATGCTGGTCTCCGCGACCTTGGATTCCGGGTCTAGGAATGGGTTTTCGACGACGTCCCCGTCCGTGGCGAGGGTGAGCGCGCCCCGTTGCGACAGGTCGTTGAGGATGATCCAGCCCCCGACGTACCTGGCGGCGTCGACGGTCGCTTCGGCGCGGTACAGGCCGGCGTCGCCGGTCGCGCGTTCCGCGGTGAACGCTCGGGGGGCGCCGCCGGCGAGCGTGAGTTCGCCGTCGACGTGGTCCGCGTGGAACGTGAGTTCGACCTCCGCGTCGTCGGAGGCGAGCGTGACGACGTCGCCGCTGGCGGCGTCGATGAACCAGGTCGAGCGCGTGTCCCCGTCGCACAGGTAGGCCATGAAGGCCCGCTCGTCGTCGTCCGTGGCGAGATCGGCCGCGACAACGCTGAAGTAGGTGTCGTCGTCGACGGCGGCGACGAAGGTGGCGGCCGATTCGACCTCGACCGTCGGAGGCTCGTCCGGTTCCGGGTCGGCCGCGTCCGTGGCGCAAGCTCCGAGCGCCCCGACGAGGGCGAGGGCGAGGCCGGCGGTCAGCAGCGAGCGAAGGGGAACGTACCGGTGGATGTCGTCCATGCGAACTCCCTTGCTACGTGCGGACTCGGACCGTGAACCGAACGATCCCGAGGAGCGTCGGACGCGAGTCCGCGACTCGAGTGCCTGACGCGAACGCTCCTCGTGCGGCGACGCTACGACGCTTCGGTTACCGCGGCACTACCGACCCGATCCGCGGTTCGCGCTCCGGGATCGTGCGTCGGGCCGCGGGAGCGTCCTACCGGCGTCGCGCCCCGCGGAACGGAACCGGGACGAACGCACCTGGCGCACGAACGTCCGTGCGGTGTATGAGGTGTCTTGGACCCGTGACGGCGTCCTTGGAGGGTACGGATGAGCTACGTGGCGTGGTTCGGACTCGCGACCGGTTCGGCGATGGTGGGCATGTGGACGTACCTGCTCGTGACGTCGGGGGTGCCCGAGGTCGAGACCGCGCCCGTGGCGTTGGCGTTCCACCTGGTGGCGGAAGGGACGGCGGCGCTCGGCCTGATCGTGAGTTCCGTCGCGCTGCTTCGGCGCGACTCGTGGGCGCCGGCGGGGTTCGCGTTCTTCGCAGGCATGCTGCTCTATAGCGTGCTGAACAGTCCCGGGTACTACGCGCAGCAGGGCGAGTGGCCCGTCGCGTTCCTCTTCGGCGTCCTCGCCGTCCTGACGGTGGCGAGCGTCGCGGTGCTGCACGGCGCGCCGAGGCGTCGTGCAGCGGCCGGTCGACGGTCCGAGAACGCGCTCGGGAGGTCGTCGTGACGGCGCCCGGGACGACCGTCGACGCCCGTGGCGCGCGCTGGGGACGGACCGTGTTGCGGGCCTCGCTGGTGTTCCTCGCGTTCGGAGGCGTCTACGGCGGGATCGCGATGCTCGCCGATCCGAGCGGAGGATCGCTCGGTATGGACACGGTCCTCCCGTCCCTTCCCGTGTCCGATTACGTGCTGCCGGGACTGTTCCTGCTGACGGCGATGGGCGTGCTCCCGCTCGTCCTCGCCTACGGACTGTGGGCGGGGCGGCGCGCGCCGGCGACCGTGCGGCTGGGACGCTTCGGGACGTGGCACTGGGCCTGGCTCGGGTCGGTCGCGCTCGGCGTGGTCCTGGTCGCGTGGCTTCTGACGCAAGGACTGCTCATCGGGTTCCGTTGGCCGATTCAGTACGTGACGGCGGCGAACGCGGCGGCGATCCTCGGGGCGGCGTTCACGGCTCCCGTGCGGCGTTCGTATCGCGCGGAACGCTGAGCGCACCGGAGCGCACGGGAGCGCACCGGAGCGCGCCCCGCCGCGGCGCCCCCTGCCGCGGCGCCTGCATCGCGCGCTTCCGGGGGCACGCTCCGTCCACGCGCCGCCACGCACCTTCGAGGTCCGGGCGTCCCCGTACGATCTCGGTGCGGCCGGAACGACCCGTTCCGCCGCGGGGAGGAGCTCAGGCGTGCCCTTCGACCTCCAGGAGCACCTGGCGAGGACGTCCCGCGCCGTCGAGGCCGGCGCCCGGGACGGCGCCGAGACGCAGGTGGTCCGCGTCGCACGTACCTACCCGACGGACGCACGGGACCTCTGGGGCGCCCTGACCGAACCCGATCGGTTGGCCCGCTGGTTCCTGCCGGTCTCGGGCGACCTCCGCGAAGGTGGTCGCTACCAGTTCGAGGGCAACGCAGGCGGAACGATCGAGGCGTGCGTTCCGCCGGAGCGGCTCGAGGTGGCGTGGGAGTACGGCGGCGCCGTGAGCTGGCTCGCGGTCCGGCTGATTCCGGAGCCGGACGGAGTCCGAACGGAGCTCGCGCACGAGGCGCACCCGACGCCCGGGTTCAGCGACCGGTACGGTCCCGGCGCCGCGGGGGTCGGCTGGGACCTCGCGTTCCTGGGCCTCGCCCGGTACGTCGAGGACCCCCAGACGTTCCGCGCCCCGCCCGAATCCGACCGATGGGCCTCGTCGCCCGAGGCCATGGACTTCTACCGGGCGACCAGCGACGCCTGGGGTCGCGCCGCCGTGCGCGCGGGGACGCCCGAGGCCGAGGCGTTCGCGGCGGCCGAGGCGACGCGGGCGTTCTATGCGGGCGAAGAGGGGCCGGAGAACGGCGGTGGGGGCGCGGCGGGAGCGTGAGCGCACGGCCCGAAGGCTCGGTCCGGAGGGGCCCGACCGGTGCGCGAAGCATCGTCGTCGTGGTACGAGAGCGTCGTCCCCAGCCGTAACGCCGAACCCCGGGGGGGCGAAATTCGAAGCTCAGCTCGCCGCACCGGCCATGGCAACCGGGTCGCGGGTCAGGTTCGCCCTCATGGTCTGCCAGTGCTCGAGCGTGAGGTTCTCCGCGCGTACGAGGTCGCGGTTCTCGATCGCTTCGCCGATCACGCGGTGCTGGCGGGCGTAGATCCGGTGCCATTCGGCGGTGAAGTTCCGCGTGCGGGCGTCGCCCCACGAGATCTCCGACCAGACGGACCGGATCACGCTGTGCATCGCCTGGAACACGTTGTTTCCGGTCGCGTCGACGATGGTGCGGTGGAACCGTTCGTCCCATCGGTCGAACTCCGCGAACGATCTCGCGCGGCCGGACTCCTCCGCGCAGCGCTTGAGGAGCGATAGGTGCTCCGACGTCGCCCGTTGGGCCGCGAAGCGGGCGCAGATCGGCTCGAGGGCCAGGCGCGCCTCGATCACGGCGACCGGGTTCGACGCTTGGGCCAGCGTGACGAGGTCCCCGACGTCCTTCGGCGATTTCGTGCCGACGAAGGTTCCTTGCCCGACGCCCCGCCAGATCTTGCCTTCGGACTCGAGCACGGCGAACGCGTTCCGGAGGAGGCGGCGGCTCACCCCGAGTTCCTTCGAGAGGGTGCGTTCGGGCGGTAGTTTGTCGCCTTCGCGGAAGTCGGACCGTTCGATCAGGTGGCGAAGTTTCTGGAGCGTCATGCGCTCCGCGCGCGTACCAACCGAGTATTGGGCGCCGTCGTTTGCGGCCATGGTGTAAGGCTAACACGCGTGAACATCGTTCTGGCCGCTCTGAACCAAATTGACATCAATTCCAGATTGGGCTACGGTTGGCCCATCGCCTTGCAAGTCCATGCACCTGCGCCCGACGCCGGTGGTGGACCTCGAAGATCACGAAGGAGCATCCAACGATGGCAGACGACTACGTGGTTCCCGTCCCCGCGACCGTGCACCTGCCCGTCGCCGGTGGAGGACGATTCCCGATCCGACGGATCTACTGCGTCGGGCGGAACTACGCCGAGCACGCGATCGAAATGGGGCACGACCCCGACCGGGAGCCGCCGTTCTTCTTCAGCAAGCCCGCCGACGCGGTCGTCGCCTCCGGCTCCGCCCTGCGGTTCCCGTCGATGACCGACGATCTCCACCACGAGATCGAGCTGGTCGTCGCGATCGGCACCGAAGGTTCGGAGATCTCGGAGGACGAGGCGCTCGACCGCGTGTACGGCTACGGCGTGGGGCTCGACATGACCCGGCGCGACGTCCAGGCCACGGCCAAGAAGATGGGCCGCCCGTGGGATCTCGCCAAGGGGTTCGACGCGTCCGCCCCGTGCGGACCGATTCGGTCGGTCACGGACGTCGGGCATCCCTCCGCCGGTGCCATCACGCTCAGCGTGAACGGGGAGGTCCGACAGTCGGGCGATCTCGCCCAGCAGATCTGGCGCGTGCCCGAGGTCATCGCCTACCTGAGCCGCTACGTGTCGTTGGCGCCGGGGGATCTGATCATGACCGGCACGCCGGCCGGCGTCACCCGCGTGCAGCCCGGAGACGAACTGAACGGCGTCGTCGAAGGGGTCGGGGAGGTGAACGTGCGCTACCTAGATCGCTGAAGGCACGAACGCCGACCCGCGAAGGCGACCCGATGCGCCCGAACGCCAGGGCGTCCCGGACCGAAACGAAGAACTCTCGTCCCGAAGGAGCAACGAGCATGATCACCGGCATCGATCACATCGAAATCATCGTCGACGACCTCGACGCGTACGTCGAATTCTTCCAGCACATGGGCTTCAAGGTCCTCGCCCGCACGACGCACCACGGTGGGTCCGTCGAGGTCCAGCTCCCCGGGGAGAACCAGCCGATCTTCGAGCTCCACAAGGTGATCGGCGAGGAGAACCCCGGAATCAACCACATCGCGTTCCGCGCCACGAACGTCCTCGAGGCGCACGAGAAGCTCGCCGCGAAAGGAGTGCGATTCGCATCCGAGCCCCACAAGGTGGCCAGCACCGGACGTACGAACGCGAACCTGCGCGATCCCGGAGGGTGGCGCATGCAGCTGGTCGACGCGAAGCGTGAGCAATGGGAGGCCGACCCGAACCAAGACTGATCGACTCGTCGCGATTCGACACGGTGGACGCGCCGACGCGCGCGCATTCCTCAGAGGAGGAACGAAGTCATGAAGCAACGGAAGTTCCGTGGAACGATGATCCGAGCCGCGATCCTGGCGGTCGCGCTCGTGGCGGCCCAGGCCGTCACGACCGGCGCCGCCCAGTCCATCGCCGAAGAGGTCACGATCCGATATCGGGGCGACATCACGCGCCTCGACCCCCAGTACCAGTCGTCGCTCCACGACTACGGAATCGCCGACAATATCTACAGCCAGCTGGTCCGGTACGTGCCGGGTACGGCCGAGCTGACCGGCGATCTCGCGCACACCTGGGAGGTCAGCGACGACGGCCGGACCTACACCTTCCACCTTCGTGAAGGCGTCCAGTGGCACCGGGACTGGGGCGAGGTCACGGCCCACGACGTGAAGTGGACCTACGACCGGATGATCGCGCCCGACTCCGACTCGCCGGGCCGCTTCGACTTCGGCATGATCCAATCGATCGAGACGCCCGACGACTACACGGTCGTCATGCACCTGGACGAGCCGCACGGTCCGCTGCTCAACAAGCTCGGGTACAACCGCCGCACCGGCATCGTCAACCAGGAAGCGATGGAGCACTTCGGCGACGACTACACGGCGAACGCCATCGGCAGCGGGCCGTTCATGCTCGCGGCGTACGACCCGGGCGAACGGATCGTGCTCGAAGCGAATCCCGACTATTACGAGGAAGGTCTTCCCGTCACGCCCCGGATCGTGCTCATCCCGATCTCGGACGACGCCGTCGCAGCGGGCCCCCTCGGAACCGGCGAGGTCTCGCTCGGTCTGTTCCGGGACCCGGACACCATCGCGTCGCTGGAGGCGAACCCGAACCTGGTCGTGGACCGCGGTCAGCAGTCGGCCATCTCGGCGCTCTACTATCGCATCGACCGTCCTCCGTTCGACGATCCCCGTGTCCGGCAGGCGGTGCACCACGCCGTCGACAAGGAAACCCTGGTCGGGTCCGTGCTGACCGGCGTGGCCAGCGTCGCGCACAGCTTCATCACGCCCCTGGCCGACGGTTCGGCCGAGGACACGGTTCCGCGCTACGAGTACTCCCCGGAACGCGCCATGGAGCTGCTCGCCGAGGCGGGCTACCCGGACGGGTTCTCCGTCGACCTGCTCACGACTCAGCTCGAACCGTGGCCGCTCGTGTCGCCGATGCTCCAGTTCTACCTGGAAGAGGTCGGCATCGACATCGAGTTCCGGCAGCTCGAGCACGGAACCTACGGATCGGAGCGCGCGAACTCGAACTACGACATGGTCGTGCTCACGGTCACCGGTCCGCCCGATCCGGACACCTGGATGGGCCTCGTTCACACGGACAACACGCCGCCCGGAACGAACAGCTCGTACTTCTCGAACGCCGAGATCGACGCGCTGATCGAAGAGGCGACCGCCACCGTCGATCCCGAAGCACGCGCAGAGCTCTACCGGGAGATCCAGGAACTCGCGCTCGCCGAAACGGCGATGCTTCCGGTCTTCCACCTGGGCGTGCAGGTGGTCCGCGATCCGCGGATCCAAGGGTTCGCCGTACCGATCGCCCACGACTTCCCGCTCAAGAACCTCTACATGGAGCTCGACTGACCGGGGCGACGACCGACGCTCGGCCCGGTCCTCGTCACTCCGAACGCTAGGACCGACCGAGCACGCCGAACCGACGTGCCGGATCCACATCCGGATCCGGCACGCGGTCGGTACGGGTCGCGGCACGGCCGTCGTTGGGAGCGACCAAGAGCATGGCAAGCTATATCGCGAAACGATTCCTGACCTCGATCCCGACCTTCGTCGGCGTGATCACGCTCGTATTTCTCGTCATGCGTCTCATCCCCGGTGATCCGGCCATCCTCATTCTCGGGGACAGCGCGACCGCCGAGTCCGTCGCGGCCCTCCGGGCGCAGATGGGGCTGGACCAGCCGATCCTGCTCCAGTACTGGAACTACCTCGTCGGCGTCGTGTCCGGCGACTTCGGCATCTCGATCCGCACCAGCCGCCCGGTCTTCTCCGAGGTCGCTCGGCTGTTGCCCTACACCGCGACGCTCGCGGTCGCGGGGATCGCCGTCGGCGCGCTGCTCGGCATCACGGCCGGCGTCATCGCCGCCCTCCGGCGCAACAGCGCGCTGGACATCGTGGTCTCCGGCATCGCCACCGTCGGCGTCGCCATGCCCGTCTTCACCATCGGGATCATCCTGCTCGTCGCCTTCTCGTACAACCTCGGTTGGTTCCCCTCGATCGGTGCCGGCGACGCGAACAGCTTCTCCGATCGGATGCGGCACCTGGCGCTTCCCGCCATCGCGCTCGGGATCAGCTCGATGTCGATCATCGCCCGCATGACCCGGTCGAGCGTCCTCGAGATCCTCGGCCTCGACTACGTTCGGACGGCGCGGTCCAAGGGGCTCCCGGCCCGGAGCATCACCCTCAAGCACGTGCTCAAGCCGTCGATGATCCCGGTCGTCACGATCATCGGCCTCAGCTTCGGCCGCCTCATGAGCGGGACGGTCATCACCGAAACGCTGTTCGTACGCCCCGGACTCGGGCGGCTCCTCATCGATTCGATCTACGCCCGGGACTACCCGCAGGTCGAAGCCACGGTCGCCTTCTTCGCCGTGAGCTTCATCGTCATCAACCTGCTCGTCGACCTCGCCTACGCGGCCTTGGATCCGAGGATCCAGTACTCGTGAGCGGCACGAAGGAGGGCGTCACGACCATGCGCGACCCGGACGTACGCAACGAGAGCTTCTTCGCGGTCGTCGTGCGCAAGCTGCGACGCAACCCGATCGCGATCGTATGCCTCGTGACCCTGATCGTGATCGCGGGCGCCGCGATCTTCGCACCGTACGTGGCGCCGGCCGATCCGAACCGACCGAACCTCCCCGCGAGGCTGTCCGGACCGAGCGCCGAGCACTGGTTCGGAACCGACCACTACGGCCGTGACGTGCTCAGCCGTACGATCCACGGAGCGCGCGTGTCGCTGACGGTCGGCATCGTCGCCGTCGCGTTCGGAGCCGCCATCGGCGTCGTGCTCGGGCTCCTGGCCGGGTACGTCGGTGGGCGCGTCGACACGATCGTGTCGCGGTTGATCGACACGATGCTCGCCTTCCCGCTCCTGCTGCTGGCGCTCACCTTGATCGTCGTCCTCGGCTCGAACGTCACGAACGTGATCCTGGCGACCGGCATCGCGACCATCCCGCAGTTCGCGCGGGTCGTCCGCGGCAGCGTGCTGTCGGTACGGGAGCTGGAGTACGTGCACGCCACCCGCGCCTTGGGCGCGCGGGGTCTGCGCACGGTCGTCAAGCACGTCCTTCCCAACGTGACGGCGCCGATCATCGTCATGGCGACGATCTACACCGCGAACGTGATCATCCTCGAAGCGAACCTCGGCTTCCTCGGCTTCGGCGTGCAACCGCCCGAAGCGTCGTGGGGAAGCATCGTCAACGACGGCCGTCGCTACCTCGCGCAAGCGCCGTGGGTGTCGGTGTTCCCGAGCATCGCCATCACGGTCACGGT
Organism: Trueperaceae bacterium; assembly: GCA_007130355.1. GTDB lineage: Bacteria > Deinococcota > Deinococci > Deinococcales > Trueperaceae > SLSQ01. Next base: position 4,689 of record SLSQ01000224.1, on the reverse strand, counting down.
GCTCGCGCTGAACCTGTTCGGCGACGCGCTGCGGGACGCGATGGATCCGCGGCTCAGGAGCTGAGGTCCAGCACGGCGGCCGTGATCGCCATGCCGGTCGCCGCCTGGGCCGGGTCGACGACCGGAACCCCGAGCGCCGCTTCGAGCGGCGCTCGGTAGCGAGTCATGCCGGCGCAGCCGAGGACGAGCACGTCGCAACCGTGTTCGGCGACCAGACGGCGTCCGACCCCTTCCATGGCGTTCTGCATGCCGTCGGGTCCGTCGGATCCGCCGGCCAGGTCGCCGACGGACGCGCCGACCGGGAGGTCGGCGCGAATTCGAGGTGCGACGCCCATGGCCCGGTAGAGGCGGTGGTGGCGGGGGAGCGAGCCGCTGCCGATCGAGACGACGCCCACCGCTTCGCCGAGCGCGAGCGCGGTGAGGAGTCCGCTGCTGGCGATGCCGAGGACCGGTTTGCGGGTCGCTTCGCGGGCGCCGTGGAGTCCGGGGTCGGAGAAGCAGGCGATCACGAAGGCGTCGTAGGCGCCTTCGTGATCGTGGACGTGACGGGCGATCGGTCCGGCGACGGCGTCGACGTCGCGTTGGGATTCGATGCCGAACGGCGTGCCGGTCAGGCCGGCGACGTCGAGGGTGACGCCGAGGTCGTGGCGGAGGCCGTCGAGGGCGCTGTCGATGCCTTCGGTGACGGCGGGGTTGCTGTTCGGGTTGAGGACGAGGACGCGGGGCACGTCAGATCTTCGCGACGCCGGGCTCGAGCGCCAGGCCGACGCGCCTCAGCACGCGTTCGAGTTCGTCGCGGCTTCGGTCGTCCAACTGCATGCCGGGGGGGCGGATGAAGGTGCTCTGGAACAGTCCGCGCTTCGCGAAGATGTGCTTGCGGTAGGCGAGGCCGATCTTCGGCTGGAACTCGTAGCGGATGTACGGGACGTAGCGGTCGAATACGGTGGCCGCGCCCTCGTGGTCGCCCTGCTCGAAGCGCTCGTAGATCCGGAGCAGGACTTCGGGGTAGGCGAGGCCGGTCATGATGCCGACGGCGCCACGTTCGAGCTCTTCCAGGAAGTAGGTGCCGCCGAGGCCGCCGAACACGCCGATCGTGCCCTCGGACAGGTCGAGGACCTTGGTCATCTTCTGGAGGACCGGGGGTTCCTCGGCCTTGATGTACGGAGCGTGCCCGTCGCGGGCCAAGCGTGCGATCAGCTCCGGCGAGAGCGTGATGCCGAACGATTCGGGGAAGTCGTGCAGGATCATCGGCACGTCCACCGAGGCGGCGACGGTGGCGAAGAACTCGTACAGTGCCGCGTCGTTCTGGGGTCCGGCCGGAGCCACGAACACCGCGGCGGCGCCCAGCGCTTGGGCCGCGCGCGCCTGTTCGACCGCACCCGCCGCGCCGTGGGCGCGGACGCCGACCCAGACGGGCAGGTCGCCGGCGTGTTCGATCGTCGTGCGGATGACGGTGTCGCGCTCGGCGTCGGAGAGCTTGTGGGCTTCGCCCATGAATCCGAGGATCGCGAGTCCATGCACGCCGGCCTCGCGCTGGTAGTCGACCAGGCGGCCCAGGCTCGGGAGGTCCAACGAGCCGTCGTCCCGGAACGGCGTCGGCAGGATCGGGTTCACGCCGTGCAGCTTCGTCGCCCGGCTCACGCGTCGCCCTCCAGCGGGTCGTTGAACCGTTGGATCTCCACGAGGTAGCCGTTCGGATCGCGCAGGAAGAACTGGTACACGTTGAACCGCTCGCTGGTCCCTGGCGTGTTCTCGGTGGGCACGCCGGCCTTCTGGGCTGCGGCGTACACGCCGTCGACGTCGTCGATCAGAAGCGTGATGACGACGCGGAACTCGGTGGGGATGGAGTAGCCGCGATCGCAGAAGCCGACGTACGCGCTCGGCCCGGTCTTGTAGATGCGGCACAGTCCCTGGTCGCGGACCAGCTCCAGTCCGAGCACGCCCTCGTAGAAGTCGATGGACTTCTGGTGATCATCGGTGGGCAGGAACATGACCTGGCCCTTCAGGTCGAAGGTGGACAGCAGATCGCTCATCTCGAATCGTCTCCTCGTGCGTGGGGCGTCGTGGGGGTTCGGTGCCGTCGCTCGGGAGGGGGACCGACCGACACCGGCTCGGTCAGGAACTGGACTCGGGCTCCGTCCTTCGGCGATGCCAGGCGATGACCTCGTCGCGCGTGTTGGCCAGGTGGACGGTGAGCCGGGTGCGTGCGGCTTCGGCATCTCGGTCGATGAGCGCGTCGGCGATGGCGAGGCTCTCCTCGATGTCCTCGCGGGCCCGGCCCGGGATCATGCGGCCGGCGTCCCAGAAGCGCTTGAGCTGACTGGCCAACTGGTCCCAGGCGCGGAGGAAGTGCTTGTTCCCCGTGGCCCGCACGAAGGCGCGATGGAACTCCAGATCGGCCAGGGAAGCGGCGGCCGCGTCCTCGGCGCTCTGCGGGTCGCGGTGCCGAACGAGCTCGTCGCGCATCGCGTGGAGCGCCGTCGCGTCGCAACGCTCGACGACGAGGGTCAGGGCGCCGGCCTCGATCGCGAACCGCAGATCGAACAGATCGCCGAGATCCTCGAGCCGAAGGCCCGCGACCACCATGCCCTTGCCGCGAACGGCGTCGCCCTCGACGAACCCCTCGTTGCGGAGCATCAGGAGCGCATCTCGGACCGGCGTACGGCTGACGCCCAGCTGACGGGCGAGCGACTCTGCCGAGAGGGTCTCGCCCGGCTCGAACGCGTTCGTGACGATGGCGTGCTTGATCCGGTCGTAGGTCCGGTCGGTCACCGATCTCGTGCGGGAAACACGCCCCAGCTTGTTCATCGGAATGCTCCCCCTCCAAAACCGTGCGGATCGGACCGTCGTCCGAACGCCCGAATCGTAGCATTCGCGACGTCGAGTTGCATGCAACACGTTGCATGAGGTGCTAAAAAGGCCGTGCAGCACGCGCAATACGAAGTGATGATTGACGGGAAATACGTCCGTTTGCTAGCCTTCGGCATCCGCAATGGAACCGCGTGCAGCGGCGATGCCGCCTCGCGTGCATTTCATCGGCACGAGCGAACGCGACTCGTTCGCTCGAACGCACGACCTGTAGCATGAGGAGGCACCATGCGATCCACGGCATCCGAAACGCGCGCACCGCGCGGACGTAGCAGCGCCCGAGCGCTCGTCGTTCTGTGCGCTGCGCTATCTCTGACGGTGTTCGGCCTGGGGTCGGCGGCCGCACAGTCGACGCTGACGATCGGCGTCGATGCGGAAACGTCCAGCATGGACCCCCGCCAATCCGGCACGGTGGCGAACCAGAACATCATGACGCTGCTGCACGTGCCGCTGCTGGTGTGGGACGAGGAGCTGAACATCGTGCCGATGCTGGCCGAGTCGATCGAGAACCCCGACGATCGCACCTACCACATCACCTTGCGTGAAGGGCTGACGTTCCACGACGGCACGGAGATCACCTCCGAGGACGTCGCCTACACCTACGACGGGCTGCGCGACCCGGACGGCGGCTACCTCGGACTCAGCTTCTATCGGGACATCGAGTCGATCGAGACGCCGGACCGCTACACCGTCGTCCTCACGCTCGCCGAGCCCAGCTCGCCGTTCATCTACTACCTGAACCACGGAATCGTGCCCAAGCACTACGTCGAAGAGGTGGGCGACGAAGCGTTCTCGAGCGAGCCGCTCGGCAGCGGCCCGTTCCAGTTCGTCGAGTGGGTCACCGGCGAGCGCGTCGTCCTCGAGGCGTACGACGACTGGTTCGAAGGGCGACCCGAGATCGACCGCCTGGTGTTCCGCCCCATTACCGACACCACCGTGCGGACGATCGAGCTCGAAACCGGAGGCGTCGACCTCGTGGACCGGATCGACCCGTTGGACGTCGAGCGTCTCGACCTCGACCCGGCCGTCGACGTGACCCGGTCGCCGTCGGCTCGGTACGAGAACCTCGGGATCAGCACCCGCCTCGGGCCGCTCGAGGACGTCCTCGTGCGTCGAGCGATCGCCCACATGATCCCCAAGTCGGACATCGTCGAGTTCATCCTGGACGGCGTCGGCCAGGTCGGCAACTCTCCCATCGTGGCCGAGTCGTGGGCGCACGACCCCGACGTCGGCTTCCCCTACGATCCGGAGCGAGGCGCCGAACTGCTGGCCGAAGCCGGCTACGCCGACGGCTTCGAGACCGAACTGATCATCCGCCCCGACCCGATCAACCGGCAGGTCGCGGAACTGATCCAGCAGGAGCTCGGACGGCACGGCAACATCGATGTGGCCGTGTCCGAGATCGAATCCGCCTCCTTCTTCGAGCGTCTGGCCGAAGGCACGGTGCCGATGTGGATCGCCGGGTGGGGCGCCCTGGCCGACCCCGACCGTGGCGTGTACCGACAGTTCCACAGCCGCAACCACCCGCCCGCCGGTCCGAACCGACAGTTCTACGAGAACGAACGGGCGGACGAACTGATGGACCTCGCCCGGACCACCACCGACTTCGACGAACGACGCGCGTACTACCTCGAGCTGCAAGAGATCGTCGTGGACGATGCGTCGTACGTGATCCTCTACTACCCGGAGGTGATCTCGGCGGCGTCGCCCGATCTGGAAGGGTTCGCCTACGACCCGTTCCACCACTTCCTTGGGCTCAAGGACGCAAGCCTGAACCGCTGAGGCTGGATCGGACGCGCCCCGGCGCTCCGCCGCGCCGTT
>SLSQ01000295.1 GCA_007130355.1 Trueperaceae bacterium | reverse complement strand
CCGCCGCGCCCAGGAGGTCGACGATCTCGAGCTGCAGCGAGGTGGCGGAGCGCTCGCGCACGTTCAGGTACGTGCGTACGGCCTCGTCCGTGCCCGGGTCCTCGAACCGGAGGTCTTCGCGAGGCGGCCCCGCCCCGTCCGGCAGGGCGTTCAGGTGCGCGTCGACGTCGCTGCGCACGGCGTCCGCGAGGGCGTCCACGTCGCAACCGGCTTCCGAGGCGCGTGCGCGGCAGTGGGCGCAGAAGCAGAGGCCGAGCAGCAGCGAGGCGCGCACGTCGGGAACGACCGCCGCCTTGAGGTTGAGGAACCCGTAGTCGTACGCCAGGAACGAGAGCGACTCGACGTGCACCGCGTCGAACGGCGCCGCCCGCGGCACCGCCGTCGCCAACGCCCGCGCCCACGATCGCGCCGCCGGGTTCGACGGGCACAGTTGCGCCGCGTTGCGATCCTTCCACGCGTTCCGCACCGCCAGCTCCGGGCGCGCCCGCACGAGCTCGTGGTTGTACAGGAACGGGATCCAGGCGGTCGCGTCCAGGTCCCGATCGTGCAGCGCGTCGACCAGCCGCGCCAGGCGTCCGGGCCGGTCGGCGTCCGGCGCGACCGGCGGATCGAACGGCCACTCCACCTCGGGCGCATCGCAGGGGGAGAACTGCAGGGAACCCAACTCGCCCGCCCGCACGCGCGCGCTCGGATGGCGCGGCATCAGGAAGTCGGCCACGTGGTACGTGGCGGCGAGCTGCACGCCGTCGACGCCGAGTCGGGCGAGCCGGTCGATCGTCGCTTCGGCGCCGGGACCCTCGAGGTCCCAGGGGTAGGCGTACATCACGGTGCGGGGGAGGGGGCGGGCGTTCGGCACGGACCCGAGCCTACCGTCTGGGCCCGGGTGCTCATCCTGCGAGCCACGTCTCGACCGGGCGGGACCGGAACGTGTCGACGTCGATGCCGGTGGGTGCGAGCCGAATGTTTCAAACGACCTTATCGCGCTTTATGTGGGCGAGCAAAACGAACGAAACTCGCTATATTCGCCCCATGGACCCGATCCGCAACCCGTTCGCCCCCGGCGCGGGCGCGGCGCCGCCGGAGCTGGCGGGCCGCGACCCCCTTCGGGAGGAGATCCGCATCGCGCTCGAACGGATTCGGAGCGGTCGACCCGCCAAGAGCAGCCTCCTGATCGGCCTGAGGGGTGTCGGAAAGACGGTGCTTCTCGACCGCATCCGAGCCGACGCCGAGGACGCGGGCATCCACACGCTCAGGATCGAGGCGCCGGAACACCGCTCGCTCCCCGCGATCCTGGCCCCTCAGCTGCGCATCTCCCTGCTGCGCCTGTCGCGGCGGGAGCAGGCCAAGGACCTGGCGCAGCGCGCCCTTCGCGGGCTCGCGGGCTTCACGGCGGCGTTGCGGGTGAAGTACAAGGACATCGAGGTCGGGCTCGACTTCGAGCCCGAGCCCGGCCTGGCGGACAACGGCGACCTCGAGCACGACCTGCAGGCCCTGCTCGAGGTCGCGGCCGAGGCCGCGCGCGCCGCCGGGACGGCGCTCGCGATGTTCATCGACGAGTTGCAATACGTCGAGGAGGACCAGCTCGCGGCCCTGATCACGGCGCTGCATCGCGCGGCGCAACGTCGCCTGCCCGTCGTCCTGGTCGGCGCGGGCCTGCCGCAGCTGCGCGGCCGGATGGGGCGGGCCAAGTCGTACGCGGAACGGTTGTTCGAGTTCCCCGAGATCGGCGCGCTCTCGAACGAGGACGCCGCATGGGCGATCGCGAAACCGGTATGGGACGAGGGGGCCGAGATCACCCAGGGCGCCCTCGACCGGATCGTGGCCGAGACGGAGGGGTTCGCGTACTTCCTCCAGGAGTGGGGCAAGCACGCCTGGGACGTGGCGGAGGACTCGCCCATCACGCTGAGCGACGTCGAGGCCGCATCCGTCATCGTCGTAGCCGCGCTCGACGCCGGCTTCTTCGGGGTGCGCTTCGACCGGCTGACCCCGGCGCAGAAGCGGTACCTGCGAGGCATGGCGGAACTCGGACCGGGCCCGCATCGCTCGGGCGACGTCGCCGACGCTCTCGACCGCAAGGTGACGTCGCTCGCGCCCACGCGCGCTCAGCTCATCGCGAAAGGCATGATCTGGAGCCCCAGCCACGGGGACACGGCGTTCACGGTGCCGCTGTTCGACGCGTACATGCGAAGGATCATGCCCGGCGCCGACTGGCGTACGACGGACTGACCCCACACGTGCCGTGCCACCGGCGGACGCGCGAGACCGAGCCCTGCACCGACGCATCCCGTCGCACCCGCCGGCGACGATGCGCATCGCGGCGCCGGAGCATCGCGGCCGCCGGACCCACGCGCCCGGCCTCGCCGCGTTCGATCCGGTACGCCTGCCGAGCGACGACGGTGACCGTTCGGCCGGCGATGCGGCCGTGCCCCTCGCCGCACGTTCTCCGCGCGTTCCGTCGCGGTACCCTTGCGGGACCGATGAGCACCACCCGCACGCACCCCGCCCGCATCGGGCGCACGGAGGACGCATGACCCAGAAGACCGAACCGACCATCGTCTACACCCGCGTCGACGAGGCGCCCGCCCTCGCCAGCTTCTCGCTGCTGCCCGTCGTCCGCTCGTTCGGGAGCGCCGCCGGCGTCCGCTTCGAGGTGCGCGACATCTCGCTCTCCGGCCGGATCCTGGCGCAGTTCTCAGGCCGCCTGCGCGACGACCAGCGCATCTCCGACGACCTGGCGCACCTCGGCGACTGGGCCACGACGCCGGACGCCAACATCGTCAAGCTGCCCAACATCAGCGCCTCGGTCCCGCAGCTCGAGGCCGCGATCCGCGAGTTGCAGGGCCAGGGGTACGACGTGCCCGACTACCCCTACGACCCGAAGACCGACGCGGAGCGCGAGGTGCGCGCCCGCTACGACCGGGTCAAGGGCAGCGCCGTGAACCCGGTGCTGCGCGAGGGGAACAGCGACCGGCGCGCGCCCGCCTCGGTCAAGGCGTTCGCCCGCGAGCACCCCCACACGAACCGACCGTTCGCCGAAGGCTCCAAGGCGCACGTCGCGACCATGAGCGACGGCGACCTGCGGCACAGCGAGGTCTCGGCGACCGTCGATTCCGCCGACGTCGGCCCCGCCCGCATCGAACACGTCGCCGCGGACGGCACCACGACCGTCCTGCGCGACGGCGTGCCCCTGAACGCCGCGGCGGTGGTGGACGCCGCCACCATGAGCCGCCGCGCGCTGCGGGCGTTCCTGAAGGAGCAGGTGCAGGACGCGGCCGCGCAGGGGCTGCTGTTCTCGGTCCACCTGAAGGCCACCATGATGAAGGTGTCCGACCCGATCCTGTTCGGGCACGCCGTGTCGGTGTTCTTCGAGGACGTGTTCGCCAAGCACCGGGCGACGTTCGACGAGCTGGGCGTGAACCCGAACGACGGGCTCGGCACCCTGTACGCCAAGCTCGAGACCCTCTCCGATGCCAAGCGGAACGAGATCGAGGGCGACCTGCGCGCCGTCCTGGACGCCGGACCCGACCTGGCGATGGTGAACAGCGCCAAGGGCATCAGCAACCTGCACGTCCCCAGCGACGTGATCATCGACGCCTCGATGCCGGTCGCGATCCGTGACGGCGGCACCATGTGGGGTCCCGATGATCAGCAGCACGAAGCGAAGTTCGTGATCCCCGACAGCAGCTACGCCGGCGTCTACCAGGCGGTGATCGACGACTGCAAGGAGCACGGCCCGCTGGACCCGACCACCATCGGCTCGGTCCCGAACGTGGGCCTGATGGCCAAGAAGGCCGAAGAGTACGGCTCGCACGACACCACCTTCGAGCTCGCCGCCGCCGGCACCGTGCGCGTGGTGGCCGCCAGCGGCCGCACGCTGCTCGAACGTCCGGTCGAGGAGGGCGACCTGTTCCGCCTCTGCCGCACCGAGGACGCCGCGATCCGCGACTGGGTCGGCCTGGCGGTGCGGCGCGCCCGCGCTTCGGACACGCCGATCGTGTTCTGGTTGGACGAAGGTCGCCCCCACGACGCGCAGCTGATCGTCAAGGTCCGCGCCTACCTGAACGATCACGACACCGACGGGCTCGAGATCCGCGTGCTGTCGCCGGTCGAAGCCACGAAGCACGCCTGCGAGCGGCTGCGGAAGGGCCTCGACACGATCTCGGTGACCGGCAACGTGCTGCGCGACTACCTGACCGACCTGTTCCCGATCCTGGAGGTCGGCACCAGCGCCAAGATGCTGTCGATCGTGCCGCTCATGAACGGCGGCGGCCTGTTCGAGACCGGCGCCGGCGGCTCGGCCCCCAAGCACGTGCAGCAGTTCGTCGAGGAGGGGCACCTGCGCTGGGATTCGCTCGGCGAGTTCCTGGCCCTCGTCCCCTCGCTCGAACAGTTCGCCGACCGGTACGACGAGCCCCGCGCCCGTACGCTGGCCGCCGCGCT
>SLSQ01000107.1 GCA_007130355.1 Trueperaceae bacterium | reverse complement strand
GTCCCGCCGTCGGGGCCGATCGCGGCGCCGAAGAGGGGGGTGGTGGCTCCGCTCGTGCCCGACGGGCCGACCGGCACCACCGCGAGCACCGCGCCGCACGCCAACGCCGCCGCGGCCACGAAGGCGGCGGCGAGTCGGCGCAGGCGACGGGCTCCGTGGGGAGCGGCCGGGTCGGTCGGTCGGGGCGGCACGAGGTTCATCGTATCCGAAGGGACCGGGCGGGTACGGGCGCGGTCAGGCGAGCGGGACCTCGACCATCTCGTACGCCTCGACGACGTCGCCCTCCTGCACGTTGTCGTAGTTCTGGAGGTTGATGCCGCATTCGAACCCTTGCGTGACCTCGCGGACGTCGTCCTTGAAGCGCTTCAGGGTGGCGATGCTGCCCTTGTAGACCTCCTTGCCGTCACGGATCAGGCGGGCCTTGGCGTTGCGCTTGACGACGCCGTCGGTGACGTACGAGCCGGCGATCTTGCCGCTGCGCGGGACCTGGATGACGGCGCGCACTTCGGCGTGTCCGATCACCTGCTCCTCGAACTCCGGCTCGATCTGACCGCGGATCATGCGCTGCACGTCCTCGATCAGCTGGTAGATGATCTTGTACGTCTTGAGGGGAATGCCCTGGCGCTCCGCCGACTTCTTGACGCTGCCGGCCGGGTTCACGCCGAACGCCAGCACCTGCGCGTCGGCGGTCGAGGCGAGCAGCAGGTCCGATTCGGTCGGGGCGCCGACGTCGGCGAGCATGATGTCGAGCTCGACCTCGTCGGTCGACTCCGACTCGCGCTGCAGCACGCCCTTGAGCGCCTCGAGGGTGCCCTGCGTGTCCGCACGGAGGATCAGCGGGATGGTGGTGACCCGCTGCTTGCCGAACAGGTCGGCCAGGGTGACGTTCTTCCGGCCGATCGTCTCCCGTTCCTCCTCCTCGCGCGCTTCGCGGCGCTGCTCGGCGAGGCGCTTGGCGGTCGCCTCGTCGGCGACCGACTCGACCACGGCGCCGGCTTGGACCTGGCTCGAGAAGCCGAGCACCTGGGCCGGGACCGACGGTCCGGCGCTCTTCAGCGCCGTGCCGGTGTGGTCGGTGAGGCGACGCACCTTCGCCCACGACTCGCCGCTGACGACGTAGTCGGTGACGCGGAGGGTGCCTTCCTGGACCAGCACGGTGGCGAGCACGCCGGCGCGCTTGTCGAGGATCGACTCGACGACGACGCCGCGGGCCGGGCCCTCCGGATCGGCGCGCAGGTCCTCGACCTCGGCGACCAGGGCGATCATCTCGAGCAGGTCGGGGATCCCGTCGCCGGTCTCGGCGCTGATGTTCGCGGTGATCGTGTCGCCGCCGTACGCCTCGGGGATCAGTTCGACCTGCATCAGGTCCTGCATCACCTTGTCCGGGTTCGCCTGCGGCAGATCGATCTTGTTGATCGCCACGATGATCGGCACCCCGGCCGCCTTGGCGTGCGCGATCGCTTCGCGCGTCTGCGGCATGACGCCGTCGTCGGCGGCGACCACGATGATCGCGATGTCGGTGGCGCTGGCGCCGCGCTGCCGGATGGCGGTGAACGCCTCGTGGCCGGGCGTGTCGAGGAAGGTGATCGGCCCGTGCGCCGTGTCGGCGACGTAGGCGCCGATGTGCTGCGTGATTCCGCCCGCCTCCTTGGCGGCGACGCGCGTCTTGCGGATGTAGTCGAGGAGGCTGGTCTTGCCGTGGTCGACGTGCCCCATCACCGTGACGACCGGGGCCCGCAGCGGCGCCTGCTTCTCCTTCGCCTCCGCCTTGCGCGCGGCCTTCTCCGCCTTCATGGCGGCTTCGTCGTCGGCCACCTTCTTCTCGGCGGCGGCGGCCTTGGCGGCCTCCGCCTCGGCCTCCTCCTGCTTGCCGGCCGCCACCCGGGCGGCGCGATCGTCCTCGACCAGCTGACGGACGGTGTCGGCGATGTCGGCGTCGAGCGTGCTGCTGTGCGACTTGTACTCGACCCCCATGTCGTCGAGGATCCGCAGGAGCTGCTTCGTCTCGATGACGAGGTCCTTCGCGAGTTGGTAGATCCGAACCTTCTGGCTCACTTCATCCCTCCCGTGCAGGGCGTTCCGACAGGTGCGCGCTCAGTTCCGCCGCGACGGCGGCGGCCGAGCCCCTGAAGGCACGCTTGAGTTCGCGTTCGCTCGCCCGGGCCGCGCAGTCCGGGCAGATCCACGCTCCGCGCCCGGCGGCGGTGCCGCTGGGGTCGAGGCGCCAGCCTCGATCGGCGTCGCGTACGAGCCGCACCAGCTCCGCCTTGGGGGCGGTGGTGCGGCAGCGCACGCAGCGCCGCATCGGAACGTGCCGAGTGCGCGGCGTCACGGTCAGGACCGCGTCCGTTCCTCGTCCGACGGCTCTTCGTCCGACGGCTCTTCGTCCGGCAGTCCGTGCTCGGGGACGTCGTCCTCCTGGTCGGGGTCGGCACCCTCCATGATCTCCTCGGCCAGCGCCTCCGGATCGGGATCCGACGCTTCGGCCTCGGCCGCCGCGTCGATCGGATCGTCCTCGCCGGTCGGATCCTCGCCGGCCAGGACCGCTTCGACCTCGTCCGAGTCCGCCCGCGCCTCCTCCGGCTCGGCGGTGGTGCCGAACAGCGCGTCGAACTTGGCGCGCGAGCCGGCCTGCGGCGCGTACGGATCGTCCATCCGGGTGGCGGCGGCCTGCATGGCGGCGTCGAGGTCGCTGGTGGTGGTCGACGACTCGAGGTCGATCTTGTACCCGGTCAGCTTGACCGCCAGCCGCACGTTCTGTCCGCCCTTGCCGATCGCCAGGCTGAGCTGGTCCTCGGGGACCAGGACCCGGGCGGTCATCTCATCATTGTCCAGCTCGATCGTGCCGACCTTGGCGGGGGAGAGGGCGTTGCGGATGAACTCGCGCGGGTTCGGGTCCCAGAGGATGATGTCGACGCGCTCCCGCTGCAGCTCGCCGGTGACCGCCTGGATGCGGCTGCCGCGGTGGCCGATGCAGGCGCCGATCGGATCGACGTTGGGGCTGTTGCTGGCGACGGCGACCTTGCTGCGCGCGCCGGCCTCGCGGGCGACCGCCTTGATCTCGACCGTGCCGTCGGCGACCTCGGGGATCTCCTGCCGCATCAGGTAGGTGAGCAGCTCGCCGGCGGCGCGCGAGACCAGGATGCTCGGGCCGCGGGTGCCCAATTCGACGCTGGCGACGTACACCTTGATGCGCATGCCGACCATGTAGCGCTCGCCCTGGATCTGCTCGCGCGGCGGCATGATCGCTTCGCCGCGACCGAGGTCGACGAAGGCGTTGCGCTTGTTGTCGACCCGGCTGACGACCCCGGTGATGATCTCGCCGGCGCGGTCCTTGTACTCCTCGTACACCAGGGCGCGCTCCGCCTCGCGGATCTTCTGCGTGATCATCTGCTTGCTGGTCTGCACGGCGATGCGGGTGAACTTCTCCGGGTCGACCGGGAACTCCATCTCCATGCCGACCTCGACGTCCGGGTCGAGCTCGAGCGCCTCGTCGAGCAGGATCTCCTTCTCGTGCTCGTCCTCGTCCTCGTTCTTCTCGACGACGACCTTGCGGACGACCAGGACCTCCATCTCGCCGGTGTCGGGGTCGATCTCGACCTCGATCCGCTTGCCGGGCATCACGTTCCGTTCGAACGCGTGCTCGAGCGCTTCCTCGAAGCTGGCGAGGAGCTGGTCCTTGTCCAGGTTGCGTTCGGCCGCCATCAGGGCGAGCGCGTCGACGAATTCCTTGTTCATGCGTGGGGTCTCCTTATTCGGTTGTCGTTCAGCGCGGGGCGTCCGGCCACTCGGCCAGCCGCGCGGACTCGATGTCGGACAGGTCCAGGACGAGGAGCTCGCCGTCCACCTCGAAGGTGACGGCGTCGTTCCGGACGCCGCGCACGATGCCGGTGAAGGCGCGCTCGCCGGCGCGGACCTTGGCCTTGAGGCCGTCGAACCGCTCGAAGTGGCGCGCGGTCCGGAGGGGACGCTTGGCGCCGGGCGATTCGACCTCGAGGCGGTAGGGACCGTCGAACGGATCGGTGCGGTCCAGTTCGAGGCTCATCGCTTCGCTCGCGATGCGGACGTCCTCGACGCGGACGGGCTGCTCGTCGCTGCGGTCGATCCGGATCAGCACGCGAAGCGAGCGTCCGGTACGGATCGCCGTCGCTTCGAGCAGCTCGTACCCGAGCGGCGCGAGCACCTCTTCGGCTGCGTGCGCCAGATCCATGGAACCTCCCGGTTCGTCGCGCGGACCGTTCGTGGCCCGCGCACGCCGCGCTCGGCGCCCGGGGGCGGCCGAGGGGCGCGGGACGCTCCGGGCAACGAAAAAGGCGGGCTCGCTGGCCCACCCGCCCGGAAACGACCGTAGCCGTCCGCCCGCGACGATACACCTGCGCGGGCCCTGCGCACAAGGGCGGCCGCGACCGGCGGCCTTGCCGCGCCCGAGCCGGCCGGGGTACGGTG
>SLSQ01000257.1 GCA_007130355.1 Trueperaceae bacterium | reverse complement strand
TTCCTGCTGCTCCACGTGCTGGACATCAGCCTGGTGATGTTCGGGCCCGACGGGCCGTTCGACGCGTTCCTGGCCTTCTACCACCAGTGGCCGTTCCGGATCGGCCTGCTGATGGTCATCGCGGGCGTCGTCTACCACGCGTTCAACGGGCTCAGGATCATCCTTCTCGACTTCACCTCGTGGGGCGTGCGCTACCAGCGCGCGCTCTGGTACGGGGTGCTGGGCGCCACCACCGTGGTCGGCGTGCCGGTCCTGATCAAGATCGTGCCCGAAATCCTGGCGGGGGTCTGAGGTGGCGCGCGCTCCGAAGTCCCTCTCCGAAGCCCGGGCCACGTACACGACGAACGCCGAGCTCGCCTGGTGGGTGTTCATGCGGATCAGCGGCCTGATGCTGATCTTCCTGGTGTTCGCGCACCTCTGGTTCAACAACATCGCCATCGACGCGGCGACGATCGACTACGACTACGTCGCCCAGCGCCTGGCGCAGCCGGGCGTGAAGATCTTCGACACCTTCCTGCTGGCGTTCGCCATGCTGCACGGCGTGAACGGTCTGCGCTACTCGGTCGAGGACTACGTCCGCAAGCCGGGCCGACGCTTCTGGACCAAGGTCGTGCTGTACGCGGTCGCCGGCGTCGTGTTCGTGCTGGGCACCATGACGCTGTGGGCGTTCAGCTACGAAGAGATGGGCGCCGCCGTGCGGGCCCTGAACTGAGGAGGCGGAACCGAGTGGCTCGAGCGCACAAGTACGACGTGATCGTGGTCGGCGCGGGCGGGGCGGGTCTGATGGCCGCGCGCTACGCCGCCCAGAACCCGGGCGTCTCCGTCGCCGTGATCAGCAAGCTGTACCCGACCCGGTCGCACACCGGCGCGGCGCAGGGCGGCGTGGGCGCCGCCCTGGGGAACGTCAGCGAGGACCACCCCGAGTGGCACGCCTTCGACACCGTCAAGGGCGGCGACTACCTCACCGACCAGGACGTGGCCGACGCCTTCGCCCACGAGGTCATCGACGCGGTCTACGAACTGGAGCACATGGGCCTCCCGTTCAGCCGCACGCCGGAAGGCCGCATCGCGCAGCGCAAGTTCGGCGGGCACACCCGCGACCACGGCAAGAGCGCCGTCGAACGCGCCTGCTACGCCGCCGACCGGACCGGCCACATGATCCTGCAGACCCTCTACCAGCAGTCGATCAAGGATCAGGTCGTGTTCTTCAACGAGTTCCACGTCCTGGACGTCCTGATCGAGGAGGGCACCTGCCGCGGCGTGGTCGCCTACGAGCTCGCGACCGGCGAGCTGCACACCTTCCACGCCAAGTCGACGGTGATCGCCACCGGCGGCAACGGCCGCATGTTCAAGGTCACCAGCAACGCGCACGCCCTCACCGGCGACCTGACCAGCATCGTCTGGCGGCGCGGCGTGCCGATGGAGGACCCGGAGTTCTACCAGTTCCACCCGACCGGCCTCTACAAGATCGGGGTGCTCCTCACCGAGGGCGCCCGCGGCGAGGGCGGCATCCTGCGCAACGCCGACGGCGAACGGTTCATGGAGCGGTACGCGCCCAGCATCAAGGACCTCGCGCCGCGCGACATGGTCAGCCGCGCCATGTTCCTCGAGATCCGCGAAGGCCGCGGCGTCGGCCCCGACAAGGACTACATCCACCTCGACCTCACGCACATCGACGCCGAGATCATCGAGGAGCGCCTGCCCGACATCACCGAGTTCGCGCGCATCTACCTGGGCGTCGACCCGATCACCGAACCGGTCCCGGTCCAGCCCACCGCGCACTACGCCATGGGCGGGATCCCCACCACGATCGACACGAACGTGATCACCGACGGCGAGAACACTATCGTGCCCGGCCTCTACGCCGCCGGCGAGGTGGCGTGCGCCAGCCTGCACGGCGCCAACCGCCTGGGCACGAACAGCCTGGGCGACCTGATCGTCTTCGGCCGTCGCGCCGGCATCCACGCCGCCGCCTACGCCAAGGGCGCCGACTTCGAGCCGCTCCCGACCGACGCGCAGGACCGTTCCCGCGCCGTGCTCGACGCCGTGCGCGGCGCGTCCGGCAGCGAACGCGCCTCGCACGTCCGCCGCGACCTGCAGGCGACGATGATGGACCACGCCAGCGTGTTCCGGACCGACGAGACCCTCTCCAAGCAGGTCGAGATCCTGAAGGAGTTGCGCGACCGGTACCGGAACGTCTCGGTCGAGGACACCGGCCGTATCTTCAACACCGAGCTGATGGAGGCGGTCGAGCTGGGCTTCCTGCTCGACAACGCCGAGCAACTGGTGCACGCGGCCCAGCACCGGACCGAGTCGCGCGGCGCGCACTCCCGCGAGGACTACAAGGACCGCGACGACGACGCTTGGCTCAAGCACACCCTCGTGCACCGCGAAGACGACGGTTCGGTCCGGATCGAGTTCAAGCCGGTGACGCTGGGCCGCTACGAACCGAAGCCGCGCGTCTACTGAGATGGAGTCACCCATGGACACCGTGCGCATCACCGTCAAGATCAAGCGATTCGACCCCGAAGCGGACGCGCGTCCGTACTGGGCGGAGTACCCGGTCGAGGCGCGCCCCACCGACCGCGTGCTGGACGTGCTGAACCACATCAAGTGGGAGGTCGACGGCAGCCTCTCCTACCGCAAGAGCTGCGCCCACGGCATCTGCGGCAGCGACGCCATGCTGATCGACGGCGTGAACCGGCTGGCGTGCAAGCTGCTCGTCCGCGACGTCGGCGAGATCATCCGGGTGGAACCGATCCGCGGCCTGCAGGTGATCAAGGACCTGATCGTGGACATGGAGCCGTTCTTCGACTCGTACAAGGCGGTCCTGCCGTACTTCATCAACGACGATCCGGAGCCGGCGCGCGAGCGGCTGCAGAGCCCCGAGGACCGCGAGATCTTCGACGCCACCACCAAGTGCATCCTGTGCGCGGCCTGCACCACCAGCTGCCCGGTGTTCTGGACCAACGAGCGTTACATCGGACCGGCGGCGATCGTGAACGCGCACCGGTTCATCTTCGACTCGCGCGACCAGGGCACCGCGCAGCGCTTCGCCGGCGCGCTCGGCGAAGCGAACGGGCTCTGGCGCTGCCGCACCGCCTACAACTGCACCGAGGCGTGCCCGCGCGACATTCCGGTGACCCGAGCGATCCAGGAGGTCAAGCGCGAGATGCTCTGGCGCAGCGCCTGAGCACCTCGCGCCCGACCGGTCACTGCGCCGTGTAGCCGCCGTCGACCAGGTGGTACGAGCCGGTCACGAACGAGGCGGCGTCCGACGCCAGGAACAGGATCAGGGCGGCGACCTCGTTCGGCGTGCCCAGGCGGCCGAACGCGTGCATTCCGGCCAGCATCGCCTGCGTGTCCTCGTCCAGGTTCGCGTCGATCAGCGGCGTCTTGATGAACGCCGGGCCGACCGCGTTGACGCGGACGCCGTCGGCCGCGTGCTCGAGGGCGGCGGTCTTGGTGAGGCCGACCACCCCGTGCTTGGCCGCGACGTACGCCGGCGCGGTCCGGAAGGCGACGCTGCCCAGGATCGACGACACGTTCACGATCGCGCCGCCGCCGCGCTCCTTCAGCGCCGGGATCTGGAAGCGCATGCCGTAGAACACGCCGTTCAGGTTCACGTCGATCACCTTGCGCCAACCGTCCAGCGGATAGTCGCCGGTGGTGGCGGCGGGGCCGCCGATGCCGGCGTTGTTGACGGCGACGTCGAGGCCGCCGAACCGCCGCACCGCTTCGGCGACCGCCGCCTCGGCGTCCTCGGCCGAGGCGGCGTCGGCCCGGAAGAAGACGCCGGCGTCGCCGAGCGCGTCGGCGACGCGGCGACCGTTCTCCTCGTCGAGGTCGGTGATCAGGACCTTGGCGCCGGCGTCGGCGAAGGCGCGGGCGGTCGCTTCGCCGATGCCGCTGCCGCCGCCGGTGACCAGCGCCACCTTGTCGCGGAAGTCGAAACGGATCGGAAGGCCGGACGCGGGGGTGGACATGGTCGTGCTCCCTTCCGGTCCGGGAGGAGCCGGACCGTCACGATTCGATCGTGCGTCGCCGGAGCGGCGCGACGCAAGGGAACTTCGTCCTGAACCTGGCGGACCTGGGTCCGCCGCGGTCGGTGGGGTCAGCGCGGCCGAGTGGCGGTCAACGCGGCTGGATCGTGCCGGCGGTGAGGCCGTAGTCGAACGCCGGCTCGTCCTCGCCGACGTACACGTTCACGGTGCGGGAGAAGGAGGGGTTCATCGTGTCCGCCACGACCGCGTCGACCGAGGTGCGTCCGTCGGCCGGATCGTCGAGGGTCACGGTCACCTCGGCGCCGCAGCCGTACGCCTCGAGCAGCTCGCGGCTCACCGCCACGTGCGTCCAAGGCTCGAGCACGATGCCGCAGGCGCCCGCCCCGCCGGTCACGAAGCTGAACCCGACCCGTCCGAGGGCGGCCGGTCCGGAACTCGGCAGCGGCGGCGCGTCCTCGGCCGCGACCGTCGGGTCGG
>SLSQ01000146.1 GCA_007130355.1 Trueperaceae bacterium | reverse complement strand
TCCGCCGCGATGCGGCCGAGCGCGTGGAGCACCGTCGCCTCTCCGGCGCGGTCGCCGACGCGGGCGCGGAGGGCGAGACTGCGGCGGTAGCGGCGTTCGGCCAGTCCCGGTCGTCCCGCCTCCTCGGCGGCGGCGGCGAGGTTCGCGAGCAGCACCGCCTCCCGCTGGACCGACCCGAGCTCCCGCACGGAGGAAAGCGCCCGCTCCCACGATTCGGTCGCGCCGGCGAGGTCGCCACGGTCGAACCGGTCGGCGCCGAGGTTGATGCGGGCGCCGACGATCCCCTCCAGGTGCCCGATCGCCGAGTAGGCGCGCAACGCCGCGCGGTGGTGCCGCTCGGCCCCCGCCGGGTCGCCTCGGGTGGCGGCCGTCAGGTTCCCGAGTCCGTTCTCGGCGGCGCCCTGGAGGTAGGCGTCCGCCTGCGCCCGCCCGATCGCGAGCACGGTGCGGAACTCCCGTTCCGCCCGATCCGGATCGCCGCTCGCGTGGGCGGCGGTGGCGATCTCGTAGGCGGCGTGCCCGAGGTCGAGCGGCGTGCCGTGCTCCTCGAGCGCGGCGTAGGCCGCCTCCGCCCGCCGGCGCGCGGCGACGACGCGTCCGAGGTTCCGCTCGTACTGGGCGAGGTGGACCTGGAGGCGGGCGGTCAAGCGTGGCGGGCCGTCCGCGAAGGCGTCCGCGGCCCGAGCGAACAGGCGGGCGCCGTCGGCGAACCGGCTCCGGTAGTAGAGCGCGTAGTCGACCGGATCCCGCATCCGTTCGATCCGTTCCGCGTCGCGGCGCTCGCAGGCGTACGCCCAGGCGGCGTCGACGTCGGCCCGCAGCGCGTCGAAACGGAGGAGCGCGGCGACCGGGTTCCCGCCCCGCAGGTCGGGATCGAGCTCGTGCAGGCGGTCGGCGGTCCAGCCGGCGTGGGCGTCCCGGCCGGCACCGTCGCCGCGTTCCAGCAGGTAGGTGCGGACCAGCGCGTGCATCCGGTAGCGCCCGTCGTCGTCGCGCCGCAGCAACCCGCGGTCGAGCAGCGCGAGCAGCGAGGGGAGCCCCGCGTCGGCCACGGCGCGGGCCGCCTCGTACGCGAAGGCGTCGGGGAAGGCGGCGAGGCGGACGGCGACCTGGCGCACGCCCGCCTCCAGGTCGTTCCAGGCGGCGTCGAAGAGCGCCCACAGGTCGCGGTGCCGGGCGGGCCGGTCGCGGTCGGCTCCGGTCAGGACGGTCGCCGGCCGGCGCGCGAGCTCCTCTTCGATCGCGTCCAACGGGGCGGTCCGGGTCCAGGCGGCGAGCAGTTCGATCGCGAGCGGCAGCCCGTCCAGCCGCCGACAGAGCCGGGCGACGGTCCGAAGCGTGGCGCGCGTGGGCGTGAAGTCGGGAGCGACGCGCCGCGCGCGTTCGACGAACAGCCGCACCGATTCGGCGCCTTCGACCGCGTCGCCGCCGGCGTCCGCGTCGGGCACGACCAGGCCGGAGAGTTCGACGATCCGTTCGCCACGCACGCCGAGCGGGACGCGCGAGGTGACGATCGCGCGGCTCTCCGGCGCCTCGGCGAGCAGCCGGAGCAGCTCGGGTGCCGCTGCGACGACGCCTTCGAACTCGTCGAGCACCAGCAGCGTGGGCCGCTGGCGCAGCCGGTGGGCGGCGGCCGCGATCGCGTCCTTGTCTCCGTCGGCGCCGAGCGCCCCGGCGACGGACGGTCCGAAGGCGTCGGGGCTCGCGAGCGCACCGAGCGGCACGAAGGCGGCGCCGCCCCCGTACGACGCGGCCGCGTCGCGGGCCGCTTCGGTCGCGAGCCGCGTCTTGCCGGTGCCGCCCAGGCCGACCAGCACGATCGGTCCCGCCGCATCGTCGCGGAGCGCCTCGGCGATCCGGGCGCGTTCGCGCGCCCGCCCGACGAAGGGGGTCGCGGACCGCGGCAGCGCGTCGCCCACCCGTGGCGACGCCTGCGGGCCCGCCTCGCGGGCGCCCGGTCCTTCCTCCGCGTCGGTCCGGGCCGCGTCGGCCAACGCGCGGGTCGTGTCGAGCGGTTCGGCGTCCAGCTCGTCGCGGAGCCGCTCGCGGAACGCGGCGAAGACCCGCTGCGCCTCGCGCCGGAGTCCACCGGCGAGGAGGGCCCGCATGCGGAGGCGGACCGCGTCCTCGTCGAGCGGGTCGTCGCGGATCGCCGTCGCTGCCAGCGCCGCCGCCGATTCCGGCCGGTGCGCGGCGAGGTCGCGTTCGGCCGCGTCGCGGAGCGCACCGCGCCAGAGTCCGTGCAGCTCGGCGCGTTCGAGCTCCTGCCAGGCGGCGAGGGCGGGCACGTCGTCGAGCACCCGACCGTCGAGGAACGGCCCCTCGTAGAGGGCGAGGGCGCGATCGAGGTCGCGGGCGGCGCACGCGGCGCGGAACGCCGCCGCGTCGGTGGCGACCGGCCAGGCGAGCCGCTCGTCGCCGGCGACGAAGCCGTCGGCCCACGGTTTGGCCCGGGCGCGGAACACCAGCTTACGGAGGTAGGCGAGCGCGTCGGCGTCCGGCGCATCGGGACGGTAGAGGAACGCCGCCTCCGTCCGGGCGACCGGACCGCCGCGGCACGCCAGGTGCACGAGCAGGCCGGTGGGACGGTCCCACCGCAGCGGCGTGACCGTCCCGTCCACCACCACGGCGAGCTGGCCGAGCGTCCGCAACGTCCGCATGGACGAACCCTACGACACGGAGCGCGCCCACGCGTCACGAAGTGGAACGGCGGTGGAACGCGTCCTCCGTAGCGTGGACTCCAGGAGGTGACGCTCGTGCCGCACCGCCGTTCGTTCCGCGCCCGCGTCCGGTACCGAACCGGCGTCGTCCTGGCGCTCGCCGCGACGGCGTGGACGCTCGCGCCCGGGTCCGTGGCGTCGACGCCCGTCCAGGACGGACCCGACGACGCCTCCGCCGCCGCGTCCGCCGCGGCCCACGCCGCCCTCGACCCGCGGGTCCGCTCCGGCGCCGAAGCGTTCCTCGCGCACGGCTGCGCCGCCTGCCACCGGCTCGATTCGGTCGGAGCCACCGGCCTGTTCGGCCCGGTGCTGAACGCCGCCGGCGCGATCGCCGCGGCTCGGGTCGCCGCCCCCGACTACCGGGGCGCCGCGACCGACGCGGAGGGGTACCTGCGGGAGAGCATCGTCGATCCGGTCGCCTACCTGGTTCCCGGCTACGCGGGGAGCTACCACCGGATGCCGGCGTACGCGCACCTATCGGACGAGGAGCTGACGTCGCTGGTCGCGCTGCTGACCTGGACCGCTCCGGAGGGGAGGCCGGACGCCCGCTGAACCCGCGTCGCCGGCGCGGACCGGTCTTCGCTCCGTGCCGGCTCCCCTCGCCCCCGAAAGGACCCGCCATGAAGCACCGTCCCCTCCTCCCGTCCCTGTTGCTCGCCACCCTCCTCGCCGCCTCGGTCGGCCTGGCGTCGGCCCAGTCGGCGCGCGTCACCGTGGCCACCGGGCTGAACGCCCCGATGGGTCTGCACGTGAGCGCCGACGGCGCGCTCTACCTGGTCGAAGCCGGCTACGGCGGGGACGAGGTGCTGCGCATGATCCCGCCCGGTGCGGGCGAGGCGCAGGACCTCCCGTTCGGTCCCACCTCGCGGCTGCTTCGGCTCGATCCGTCCGGCGGCGGCGATGCGACCGAGGTCGCCGTCTTCCCGTCGGTCCACATGGGCATGGACGTCTCCGGCGCCAGCCGCGTCGTGACGCACGACGGCGCCTACTTCGTCACCAGCGGCGCCTGGCTCGAGACCGACGGCGAGAGCCCGCCGGAGTGGGTCGCCGAGGTGGTACGCGTCGACGGGGCCAGCGGCGCGCTCGCGACCGTGTCCGACACCTGGGCGCTCGAACGGGACGAGAACCCCGACGGGCACATCCTCGAGTCGCACCCGTTCGGGCTGACCGTCGGACCGGACGGCATGCTCTACGTCGCCGACGCCGGCGCCAACGTCCTGCTGCGCATCGATCCGTCGAGCGGCGCGACCGAGATCGTCGCGGTCTTCGCGGACGGTGTGCCGGGCTTCGTCCCGAACGCGCAGCGGGGCGGAGCCACCGAGAACGACCCGGTGCCGACGGCGGTCGTGTTCGCACCGAACGGCGACCTGCTGGTCTCGTTCCTGCCCGGCTTCCCGCCGCTGCCCGGCACCGGACAGGTCGTGCGCGTGGCCGACGACGGGACGTACCAGACGGTCGCCGACGGGTCGGTGATGCTCACCGACCTGACGGTCGGGCCGGACGGCGCCGTCTACGCGATCCGCATGGCGGACTTCGGCGAGCAGGGGCCGCAGCCGATGACGGGGGCGATCGTGCGCATGGAGGACGGCGGGTTCGTCGAGGTCGTGGGCGAGCTGTCGTTCCCGACGGCGGTCGCCTTCGACGCCTCGGGCGCGGCGTACGTGACGCTGAACGGCGTGGGCGCGCCCGGCAGCGGCGAGGTGGTCCGCTTCGACGGCGTCGCGACGAACTGACGCTCGGCCGTCGCCCGGCGTCGCGGCGCG
>SLSQ01000310.1 GCA_007130355.1 Trueperaceae bacterium | reverse complement strand
CCCTGCGCCATCATCGACACGTCGGCGGGCGCCTGGCCGGCGCGGGCGGCGGTCTCGAGCTGCACCAGCCAGGCCATGCCGGTCGGTTCGGCGACCGACTCGACCTCGATGCCGGTCTCTTCGGTGAAGCGGGGGAAGACGTGCTCGTCGAAGCTGTCCTTGAAGTAGCCGCCGTAGACGCCCACCTTGAGCGCTTGGGCCGAGGCGGCGCCGGCCACGATCAGGACGGCGGCGAGGGCGAACGAAGTCAGAACGGTACGAATCTTCATGCGGAGCTCCTCACGGTTCTGCGGGACGTCGCCCGTGCTCCCGCGAGGTCGCGCGCACCGTGCGCACGTCGCCCCGGGGTCGGGCGGGTTCGGGCCGCATCATAGCCGACGGCCGACCTGGACGGACGTCGCACGGTGGGCACGGGCGCGGATCCTCAGAGGTTCCGGCCCGGCTCCGGTCGGCCCGCGTCCGCCTCCCGCACGGCCGCGGCCAGGCGACCGACCGCGTCGCCCAGCTCGGCTTGCGCATAGTGGGCGAAACAGAGCCGCATCCGCTCGGCGTGCGGCTCGGCGGCCGGCGCCACGGGCGGGTCGTCGCGCGGTCCCGGCAGCGGCGGCGCGAACCGCGTCCCGGGCGCCACCCGCAGCCCGTGCCGCGCCAACGTTTCCTCCGCGCGGTCCGGCCGGAAGCCGGGCACGCGGACCCAGAGGAAGTAGCCGCCGGCGACCGGCGCGGCCTCCGCCTCGGGCAACGCGCGCCGCAAGGCGTCGAGGACCGCGTCGTACCGTGCGCGCAACGCGTCCCGAACGCGCTCGACCTGGGGCCCGAGCCGGTCCGCCTCGATCAGGTCGCGCACCACGGCGGCGGTCACGGGGTTCATGCCGCCCCCGCCGAGCGCCTGCCCGGTCTCGGCCAACGCCGCCAGGTCGCGCTCCGGACCCTCGATCCAGCCGACCCGCAACCCGGGCGCGAGGATCTTCGAGACCGAGCCGAGCGCCAGCACCACGTCGGGGTCGTACGCCGACAGGCTCGCGGGGGGCGGGCCGGCGAAGCCGGTCAGGCGGTACACCTCGTCGGCGACCACGCGCACGCCGTGTCGGGCGCACGCCTCCACCAGCCGCCTCGCGCGGTCGGGCGGGATCGTCGCGCCGGTCGGATTGCCGAACGCCGGCACCAGGTAGAGGAGCGCCACGGGACCGCGGGCCAACGCCGCCTCGAGCGCGCCTGGGAGCGGCCCGTCCGCGTCGGAGGCCAGCCCCTCGACCGTCAGGCCGTGATCCGCGAACGTCCGTAGCGCCAGGTGGTAGCTCGGATCCGCCACCAGCACGCGCGCGCCCCGCGCCGCGAAGCGGGTGCAGATCAGGCTCAGCGCCGAGGAGGCGCCGGCCGTGACGAACAGCCGCTCCGGCGTCGCCAAGGCCGCCCCCCGCTCCCGCAGGAACCGGCCGAGCGCCGCGCGCACCGCGGGATCGCCCGGCTCCGCTCCGTACTGGAGCACGGTCGCGTCCGCCGCGCTCAGGAGGTGCTCGGCGGCGGCCCGCACCTCGCCGAGCGGCAGCAGAGCGGGATCCGGATCGCCCCGGCCGAGGTCGAGGGTGCCTTCGGGGGTGACGTGCTGCTGGCCGGTCGCGTCGGACACGCCGGCGAGTATCGCGGCGGGTCGCGGGCGCGTCAAGCGCCGGCCGGGTACGATCGCGGCGCGAAGGGGGCCCGCCATGCCGCACCACCGTCCGGCCGACGCGATGACGTACCCGCGCTTCCAGGGGATCCGCACCTTCATGCGCCTGCCGCACCTGGCCGATCCAGGCCGCTGGCCGGAGGCCGACCTGGCGGTCGCGGGCGTGCCGTTCGACAGCAGCGGTACCTACCGCGTCGGCGCTCGGTTCGGACCGTCCGGCATCCGGCAGGAGTCGATGCTGCTGCGGCCGTACCATCCGGAGCTGGCGATCGACGTGCACGAGCACCTCTCGATGATCGACGCCGGCGACCTGCCCGTCACCCCCGGCTACCTGCCCGAGTCGCACGCCCAGATCGAGGAGGCCGCCGGCCGCCTGCTCGACGCCGGGCCGGTCCCGCTCTTCCTCGGCGGCGACCACTCGGTCAGCCTGCCGCTGCTGCGGGCGGTCGCGAAGCGGCACGGACCGGTCGGCCTGGTGCACCTGGACGCGCACGGCGACCTGTGGCCCGGCTACTTCGGCGGCAAGGACACCCACGGAACGCCGTTCCGCCGCGCCGTCGAAGAGGGGCTCATCGACCCCGGCCGCAGCGTGCAGGTCGGCCTCCGCGGGCCGGTGTACGGGCCGGAGGACGTGGGCCTGCCCGCCGAACTGGGTCTGCTGGCGATCTCGATGGACGAGTGGCACGAGGACGGCAGCGACCGCACCGCCGAACGGATCCGCCGCCGCGTCGGCGCCACGCCGGAGCGCAGCAAGCGGCAGTCCGGCACGCGCGACGATCTGGCGCCGCTCTACCTCAGCTTCGACATCGACGTGTTCGACCCGGTGTACGCCCCCGGGACCGGCACGCCGGAGGTGGGCGGCGCCACCGGCCGTCAGGCGCTGCGGCTGCTGCGGCGGTTGGCCGGCCTGCCGTTCGTCGGCTTCGATCTGGTCGAGGTGATGCCCGGCTACGACTCCGGGGCGGTGACGCAGCTGCTGGCCGCGAACGTGGCGTACGAGATGATCGCCCTCGCCGCCGTCGCGGTCCGAGATCGGCACGCTGCCGGCCCCGAAGCGCTCCGGCACGAGGCCGCCTCGTGATCCTCCCCCTGCGGGCCGCCCCGAACGAGCTCGTGCGCGGCGAGGAGGCGGTCGCCGAGTTCGCGGCGCGGATCGCGCTGCACCTCTCCGGCGTCCGCGAGGGGTCCGACCTCCCACCACCCGAGACGCCCCTCCCCGCCCGCGTACTGCTGGTGCACGGCCGCGTCGGCTACCCGGTCGTCCGCGAGCGGGTCGAGGCCGCCTTCGCGGGGGCCGGGATCGAGATCCGTACCGTCCTGCACCACGGTCCCTGCTCCCACGCCGCGATGGACGCCGTCGCCGCCGAGCGGGCGGCGGTCGCCGCCCCGTGGATCGTGGGCGTCGGCGGCGGCAAGGTGCTCGACGTCGCCAAGGGCGCCGCCCGCAAGGCCGGCGTGCCGTACGCCGCGCTCCCGACCAGCCCCGCCACCTGCGCCGCCGCCGCACCGACGGTGGTCGTGTACGACGGCGACGGCCGGCACCTCGACGCCTGGGAGGTCGGCGCCTCGCCCGTCGTGACCGCCCTGGATCCGGCCGTGCTGGCCGCCGCCCCGGACCGGCTCCTCGCCTCCGGGATCGTCGACGCCTGGGCCAAGATCCACGAGGTGCGCCTCACCTGCGGCGACGCCGCCGAACGGGCCGCCACCGCCCGCGCCGCCCTCGCCCTGATCGAGGACCTCGCCGCGCTCCTGACGGACCGCGCCCAGGACGCGCTCGACGCCGGCCCCGACGGAACCCGCGACCCCGCCAAGCTCCCGGCGCGCCGGCTCGTCGCCGAAGCGGTGATCACCCACCCCGGCCTGATCGGCGGCCTCGCCGGCCGCGACGCCAAGCTCGCCGTGGCGCACCCGGTGCACGACGCGCTCACCGCCCTGCCGGACGCGAAGCGGTCGCTGCACGGCGAACTGGTCGGATTCGGCAACCTGGTGCAGATCGTGCTCGCGCAAGGAGGCGAGCCCGCCGCCCGCGCCGAAGCGGAACGGTACGCACGGCTCGGACTCGCCTGCCACCTAGGAGCGCTCGGCGCCGCCGAGGCACGCGACCCCGAGGGGCGCCGTGCCGCCGCCCGGCGGGCGCTCTCGAACCCCGCGGTCCTGACCGCGATCCCGGATCTGAGCGAGGACGCGCTCGCCGCCGCGATCGAGGTCGCGGACCGGATCGGGCGGGCTGCGGCGCCCACCGAAGAACGGGTGGTAGGCGCCGAGACGTAGCAGGGTCGAAGCCGGGACCTGAACGGCGGTCGACCGAGTCGCGACGACCGCGGCGCGACCACCTTGCTACGCTCGAGTCCATGGCGCCATCCGATCTCCCACGCGATCAGATCCTCGGGTACGAGGTGCGATACGAACGTGAGCAGGACGGAACCGTCGTCGCCACGGTGCCGAGCCTCGACGGCATCTCGACCTTCGGAGCGTCGCGCGAGGAAGCGGCTCGCATGACGCGCGACATGATCGCGCTCGTGCTCTTCGACCTCGAGCAAGACGGCATCACGCCACCGACACCCGACGAAGGTACGGACACGGTTCACGAACGCGGACACCCGACCCGGACGTGACCCCGTCCTTGCCGGCCGTGTCCGGCAGGGACATGGTTCGGGTCCTTCGTCGTACCGGCTTCTACGTCGCACGCACGTCCGGATCCCACGTCATCATGAAGCACCCACTGGAACCAGCGTTGCGGCCCGTCGTGCCGGTACACGGGTCCCGAACCCTCCCTCGCGGAACGCTCCGCTCGATCATGCGTCAAGCACGCCTGAGCCGAAAGGACCTCCGACGAAAC
Source organism: Trueperaceae bacterium (assembly GCA_007130355.1). Classification (GTDB taxonomy): domain Bacteria; phylum Deinococcota; class Deinococci; order Deinococcales; family Trueperaceae; genus SLSQ01. The sequence continues at coordinate 51 of SLSQ01000310.1, read as the reverse complement.
CTTTAGTGCCCCCGGGTACACTCCCCCCGTGACGAGCGAACCCGCCTCGGT
>SLSQ01000284.1 GCA_007130355.1 Trueperaceae bacterium | reverse complement strand
CGTCCGGGGCGTCCGGGCCGTCGGACGCCGGCGGCGCCAGGAACCGCTCGAGCGCGCGCAGCGCGTCGTCGCGGCCGAACGGCCGGGTGGGACGCAGCGGACCGGTCCCCGGCGCCGGTTCGTCGACCGCCACGATGCGCCCCCGCCCGCTGCGCTTGGCGTTCAGGAGCCTGCGGTCGGCCCGCGCGAAGACGCCGTCGCCGACCGGGTCGCCCGCGCCGCCGTCGCCCTCCTCGTGCTCCTCGTCCTCGTCGCTGGTCGTCAGGCCGACGCTGAGCGCGACGAACAGGCGCCGGCCGTCGGGCAGGCCGACCGGTTCGGCGCCCACCCGTTCGTGCACGCGCGCGAGCACCGCGGTCGCCTCCTCGTGGCCGGTGTCGGGGAGGAGCACCACGAACTCGTCGCCGCCGTAGCGGAACACCAGGTCCTCGTCCCGAAGGCCGTGCTGCACGCGCGCCACGACGGTGCGCAGGACCTCGTCCCCGGCCTCGTGCCCGTAGGCGTCGTTCAGCGCCTTGAAGTGATCGACGTCGAAGACGGCGACCGCGAGTGGCGCGCCGGTCCGTGCCGCCTCGCCGAGGAGGTGGGCGAGGGTCGGTTCGAACCCTTCGCGCCGGTAGGCGCCGGTGAGGCCGTCGACGTCCAGCAGGGGCATCGCCGCGCAGCGTACCGCGGGTCTCGGTATGCTCGGCATCACCCGCGAAGGAGGCGAGCCGATGACCCCACCGAAGAGCACGCCCGCGCCGCCCGCGCCGCCCGGGCCGGTCGCCGCGCCGTCCGCCGCGAGCGTCGATCGTCCCGGCGTCCGCAACGAGGGGACGCCGTTCGACCCCGGCTGGATCGACGAGGTCCGCGTCAACCGCTCCGCCAGCGAGCGGCGCGCCGCCACCGTCGCGCCCCGTCGCTCCGTCAAGAAGGCGCACCAGGCCGCCTGGCTGGCCCGCGCCGTGACCCTGATCGACCTCACCACCCTGGCCGGCGACGACACGCCCGGCCGGGTCCGCCGGCTCTGCGCCAAGGCGCGGCGTCCGGTCCGGGACGACCTGCTGGACGCGCTCGGACTCGGCGACGTCGGCCTCACGGTCGGCGCCGTCTGCGTCTACCCGACGATGGTGCCGCACGCGGTCGCCGCGCTCGAGGGCAGCGGCGTCCCGGTCGCCTCCGTCGCGACCGGCTTCCCGGCCGGCCTCACGCCGATGGAGACGCGGCTGGCGGAGGTCCGCTGGGCGGTCGCCGAGGGCGCGGCCGAGATCGACGTGGTGATCACCCGGGCGCACGCCCTGCGCGGCGATTGGCGCGCCCTTCACGACGAGGTGCGCGCCTTCCGCGAGGCGTGCGGCGAGGCGCACCTCAAGGCGATCCTCGCCACCGGCGAGCTCGGGACCCTGACACGGGTCGGGCAGGCGTCGATGGTGGCGATGATGGCGGGCGCCGACTTCGTCAAGACGAGCACCGGCAAGGAGCCGGTGAACGCCACCCTCGAGGTGGGGCTGACGATGGCGCGCGCCGTGCGCGCCTACCGGGAGCGGACCGGGTTCCGGGTCGGGTTCAAGCCGGCCGGCGGGATCCGCAAGGCGAAGGAGGCGCTCGCCTGGCTCGCGCTGATGAAGGACGAGCTCGGGGACCCGTGGCTGCGTGCGGAGCTGTTCCGCTTCGGGGCCAGCGGCCTGCTCGGCGACATCGAACGGCAGCTCGAGCACCACGTCACCGGCCGCTACGCCGCCGCGCACCGGCACCCGTCGGCCTGATGTTCGTGCTGCCGTTGGCGCCCGACCTGCGCCTGCGCCTGCCGGCCCGGCGGGACGCGGAACGCCTCTACGCCATGATCGACGCCGACCGCGAGCACCTTCGGGCCCGGCTCGGCTGGGTCGACGGGACCCGCGGTCCGGAGGACGTACGCGCCTTCCTGGAGGGATCGCTCGCGCGGTTCGCCTCCGGTCGCGGCTTCGACGCGCTCCTCGAGGCCGACGGCGCCCCCGTCGGCATGGTGGGCGTGCACGACGTGCAGCCGAGCCCCGCCCGCGCGGCGATCGGCTACTGGATCGCCCGCGCGCGGCAGGGGGAGGGCCTGGTCACGCGGGCCGTGGCCGGTCTGCTGCCGCACCTGTTCGGCGCCATGGGGTTCGAGCGGGTCGAGATCCGTTGCGCCCCGACCAACGCCCGCAGCCGCGCCGTGCCGCAGCGGCTCGGCTTCACGCACGAAGGCACGCTCCGGCACGTCGAGCGCATCGGCGACCGCGACCACGACCAGGCGGTGTACGGCCTGCTGCGCGACGAATGGCGCGCCGGCCGCGACCGCGGAGCGGAGGAGGGACCCCCGTGAGCAGCGCCCCCGAGCCGACCGCATCGGAACCGACCGTGAAGGAGATCTTCGAGACCATGGCGTACGGACCCGCCCCCGAGAGCGCGAGCGAGGCGCAGGCGTGGCTCGAGCGCGAGGGACGCCGCTTCGGGCACGCCATCGGCGGCCGCTTCGAAGCGCCCGGCCCGCGCACGTTCGAGACCCGGAACCCGGCCGATGGATCGTTGCTGGCGCACGTCACCGACGGCAGCGAGGAGGACGTCGCCCGCGCCGTCGCCGCCGCCCGCGCCGCCTTTCCGGCGTGGTCCGCGCTCCGGCCGCACGAACGGGCCCGCCACCTCTACGCGCTGGCGCGGCACGTGCAGAAGCACGCGCGCTTGCTGGCCGTGCTCGAAACGCTCGACAACGGCAAGCCGATCCGCGAGAGCCGCGACGTCGACGTGCCGCTGGTGGCGCGTCACTACACCCACCACGCCGGCTGGGCGCAACTGCGCGACGAGGCGTTCCCCGGAACCGAGCCGTACGGCGTCTGCGGCCAGGTGATCCCCTGGAACTTCCCGCTGCTGATGATGGCGTGGAAGGTCGCGCCCGCCCTCGCCGCCGGCAACACCGTGGTGCTCAAGCCGGCCGAACACACGCCGCTCACCGCGCTGCTGTTCGCGCGTCTGGCGAACGAAGCCGGGCTGCCGGACGGGGTGCTGAACGTGGTGACCGGCCACGGCGCCACCGGCGCGGCGCTCGTGGCGCACCCGGACGTCGACAAGGTGGCGTTCACCGGGTCGACCGAGGTCGGGCGCCGCATCCGCGAGGCGACCGCCGGCAGCGGCAAGGGTCTCACCCTCGAGCTGGGCGGCAAGTCGCCGTTCGTGGTGTTCGAGGACGCCGACCTCGACGGCGCGGTCGAGGGCGTTGTCGACGCGATCTGGTTCAACCAGGGCCAGGTCTGCTGCGCCGGCAGCCGCCTGCTGCTGCAGGAGGGCGTCGCCGACGCCTTCGTGGCGAAGCTGAAGCGGCGCATGGAGACGCTGCGGGTCGGCGATCCGCTCGACAAGGCGATCGACATGGGCGCGATCGTGGCGCCGGTGCAGCTCGAGCGGATCCGGACCCTGGTGGCGCAGGGCGAAGCGGAGGGCGCGACCTGCTGGCGACCGTCGTGGGCGGTGCCGGAGGAGGGGCTGTTCTACCCGCCGACCCTGTTCACGAACGTCGAGCCGGCGTCGACCCTGGCGCAGGTCGAGATCTTCGGACCGGTGCTGGTGAGCACCACCTTCCGCACGCCCGACGAGGCCGTCGAGCTCGCCAACGACAGCCGCTACGGCCTCGCGGCGAGCGTCTGGAGCGAGGACGTGAACCTGTGCCTGCACGTCGCGCCGCGCCTCGAGGTCGGGGTGGTCTGGGTCAACGGCACGAACCAGTTCGATGCCGCCGCCGGCTTCGGCGGGGTGCGCGAGTCCGGCTTCGGCCGCGAAGGGGGGCGCGAGGGGATGCACGCCTACCTGAAGCCGGTCGCCGGGGAGCTCGGGCCGCCGTACGCCGAGGACGACCTGGCGCCCGACCCGGTCGCCGACGTCGGGCGTGCGGGCGACGGGGACGCCGGTGCGCACGACGGCGCGGACGGACGCGCGGGCGCGGGCGTCGCGATCGACCGGACCCCGAAGCTGTACCTCGGCGGCGCGCAGAAGCGGCCGGACGGGAACTACGTCTACCCGGTGACGGGCGCCGACGGCGCCCACCTGGGCGAGGCGGCCCTGGGGAACCGCAAGGACGTGCGGGACGCCGTCGAGGCGGCGCACGCGCAACGGGGCTGGGCGGCCGCGTCGGCCCATCAGCGTGCCCAGGTCCTCTACTACCTGGCCGAGAACCTCGCTGCCCGGGAGGACGCGTTCGCGGCCCGGATCCGGGCTCTCACCGGTACCAGCGGCGCCAAGGCGCGCGACGAGGTGCGACGCAGCGTGGAACGGCTGTTCGGCTACGCCGCCTGGGCGGACAAGTGGGACGGCGACGTGCACGCGGTCCCGACCCGCGCGGTGACGCTGGCGATGAAGGAGCCGTGGGGCGTGGTCGGCGTGGTCGCGCCCGACGAGGCGCCGCTGTTGGCGCTGGTGTCGCTGACCGCGCCGCTGCTGGCGCTCGGCAACCGCGTGGTCGCGGTCCCCTCGCCCCGCTGGCCGTTGGCGGCGACCGACCTGTACCAGGTGCTCGACACCAGCGACCTGCCGGGCGGCGCGCTGAACCTGGTCACCGGCGCGCGCGACCCGCT
>SLSQ01000195.1 GCA_007130355.1 Trueperaceae bacterium | reverse complement strand
GGCATGCTACCGACGTTCGCCGGAGCGCGTGCGGCGGTCCGCACCTCGGTCGCTCCGGGATCGCTCAGGGACCGCTCGAGCCGTGCCGCGTCGCGGGTCGGGTCCAGCGCAGCCCGGTCGCGACCGCGTCGTACCCGTCCCAATCGAACCCCTCGTAGCGCACCACGGCCAACACCCCGCCGTCCGGGTGCGGCGCGAGCCACAGATCCTCCTCGACCGGGTCGTCGTCGGGCATCGTCCAGCGCGACAGGACCCGCACGGCGCTCGTCCCCGGCCCGAGGCGGCGCTCCTCCACGATCTCGGCGTCCGGCAGGTTCGCCTCGAGCCACGAAGCGACCGTCGCCTCCGGCGACCAGTTCAGGCGCACGTCCGGCACCAGCGGCGTGTCCGGGTCGTCGTCCAGGAACCCGTGCACGTACCAGATCGGTCCCGCGCCGCGCGCGAGGACGTGACCGACCGGAACCTCCAGCGCGAACCCGCGCTCCTCGTCGAGCGCGCCGGTCCAGGTCGCGACCCGCGCCTCGGGGGGCGCCTGCGCCGCCGCGAAGCCGACGCCGGGCGGACAGCAGGCGGCCAGCAGGACCGCCGACAGGAGAAGAACCGCGCCACCGAAGCGGCCGACGGAACGGAACCGGAGCACGTGCGCAGCATAGGACACGCCGGGACCTACCGTGCCCGGAACCCCCGCGCCCCCGCCCCGCCCGGGTACGCTCGCCGCGGTCGGTGGCGGGTCGCACCGAGGGCCGGCCGGGAGGGAGGCGCCGCGTGGATCCAGGGATCGGTGTCGTGTCGGCGGCGACGGTGCTGTTGTTCGTGATGGACCCGTTCGGGAACGTGCCGTTGGTGCTCACCCTGCTCAAGGGCGTGAAGCCGGAACGGCGCCGGCGCGTGATCGTGCGCGAGCTGCTGCTGGCCCTCACGGTGCTGTTGACGTTCCTGTTCCTGGGGCAGGCGATCCTCGACCTGCTCGGCCTGCAGCGCGAGTCGGTCACGATCGCCGGCGGGATCGTGCTGGGGATCATCGCGCTGCGCCTGATCTTCCCGAGCGAGGAGGGGCTGATGGGGCATCAGCCGGACGGCGAGCCGTTCCTGGTGCCGCTGGCGGTGCCGCTGATCGTGGGGCCGTCGGCGATGGCGACCGTGATCCTGATGACCAGCACCGACCCGACCGCGATGGGGCGCTGGCTGGCGGCGGTGCTGGTGGCGTGGGGGGTGACGGCCGCCGTGCTGCTGTCCGCGCCGACCCTCTACCGGATCTTGCGGGACCGGGGCCTGCGCGCCATCGCGCGGCTGATGGGGATGCTGCTGATCATGATCGCGGTGCAGATGGTGCTGAACGGGCTGACCGGGGCGTTCTGAGGCGGCGCGCTATTCGGTCCCGTCGGCCTCGCCCGGAGCGACGATCTCGCGGGCGGTGGCGCGACCCTTGGCGGTGAGCAGGAGCCGGTCGCTCTGCCGTCGGATCAAGCCGGCGTCCAGGCTTCGCGCGACGACCGCGCGGGCGTGGGCGTCGCTCCAGCGCAGGTGCGCCCGCAGCGCCTGCACGGCGTTCTCGACCTCCGCCTCGGCGTCGTCCTCGTGGTGGTGCAGGTGCACGCAGAGGGCGCGGTTCTCGTTCGACGAACGGCGTCCGCGCCGCCTGATCGCGCGGGCGATCAGGCCGTGCCGCGGGCCGAAGGCGAGCGCGATCGCCAGGAAGGCGCCGGTGGCGAGCGCCATCGAGCCGCCGATCGACACGTCGAGCCGGACCGCCGCCGCGTAGCCGAGCACCGACGAGGCGACCGCGATCCCGCAGGCGTACGCCAAGACCCGCCAGAGCGCGTCGGTCAGCAGGTAGGCCGCCGACGGCGGCACGATCACGAACGCCAGGAACAGCACCACGCCGACCGCGTCGAACGCCGCCACCGCCGTGGCGCTGGTCAGGCCGAGCAGCGCCAGGCCGAGCGCGGCCGGCGCGAAGCCGAGCGCCGCGGCCAGCGCCGGATCGAAGGTGGCGAGCTTCAGCTCCTTGTAGAACGCCGCCACGAACGCCGCGTCGACCAGCGCCACCAGCGCCATCCACAGCAGCGCCCGCGGCACCTCGAACCCCGCGACCGGCACCGTGTCGAGCCAGACGAAGCCGATCTCGCCGAGCAGCACCGTGTGCGCGTCGATGTGGACGTCGCGGGCGTACACGTTCAGGAGCAGCACGCCGACCGAGAAGAGGGCGGGGAAGACCAGGCCGATCGCGGCGTCGTCCTTCATGCGGCCGGTGCGGACCAGCAGTTGGACGAGGAGCACCGTGGCGAGGCCGGCCAGGGCCGCCCCCGCGATCTGCAGCGGGCCGGAGGTGAGCCCGGTGGCCATCCACACGAGCACGATGCCGAGCAGGATCGAGTGGCTGATCGCGTCGGTGGTCATCGCGTCGCCGCGCAGGACCAGGAAGGTCCCGAGCAGCGCGCCGGCGATCCCGACCAGCGCGCCGGTCGCCTGGATCGCGAATGGGACGCTCGCGAGGAGTTCGCTCACCGGTCGCCTCCGGAGCGGCCGGCGTCGACGGGCTCCTCCGCGCCACGCGTCCCGTTCGCCGCGCGCCGCCGGTCCGCTCCGTTCGGATCGGCCGCGCCGTTCACGTCCGCGTCGTCCGCCTCTTGGGCGTGGCGGAGGTGGTCGCGTCCGCGGGCGGTGATCTCCCAGTGGGGCCGTTCGTCCGGCATGTGCCGGACCCGGCGCACCAGGCCCCGGCCGTGCAGCGCGCGGAAGCGGGCGCGGGTGGGCGCACCGAAGTAGGCGTCGACCATGCCCTGTTCGGCGGCGTAGCTCGGGTCGTCGTGCGCCTCCTGCAGGCGCCGCAGCGCTTCGAGCAACTGCCGGTCGCGCAGCGTGCGTCGGGCGCGGAAGCGGCGCGCCAGGCCCACGATCAGCCCCCGTTCGGGCGCGAGGGTCAGCGACAGCGCGACCAGGGCGGTCAGGCAGAGCACGATCAGCGGGCCGGTCGCGAGCCCGCGGCCGACGGCGCTGATCAGCGCGCCACCCACCCCGCCCAGCGCGCCGAACAGGGCGGCCAACGCCACCATCGCCGGCAGGCGCCGGACCCACTGGCGGGCCGCCACGGCCGGCGCCACGACCATCGCGGCCATCAGCACCACCCCGACCAGCTGCAGGCCGAGGACCACCGCGAGCGCCACCATCACCGTCAGGACCGCGTCGAGCACGGGCACGGGGAGGCCCTGCGCGCGCGCGAACTCGGGGTCGAAGGAGACCGCCTCGAACTCCTTCCAGAACAGCGCGACCACCGCGAGCGAGAAGAACGTCACGCCCGCCATCCACGGCAGGTCGGCGCGGAGCAGGGCGGCGGCCTGGCCGAACAGGAACGTCTCGAGCCCGGCCTGCGACGCACCGGCGTGGCCCTGGACCCAGGTCAGGCCGACGACGCCCGCGGCGAAGAAGAGGCTCAGGGCGATGCCGAGCGCGGCGTCGGTCTTGAGGCGGGTCCGGCGCGTCAGCAGCAGCATCAGCAGCGCGGCGGCGGCGCCGGTGAGCAGGGCGCCCAACGAGAGGGCCGGCAGCGAACGGCCGCCGACCACGACGAACCCGAGCACGATGCCGGGAAGCGCGGCGTGCGAGAGGGTGTCGCCGAGCAGGCTCTGCCGCCGCAACACCGCGAACGTCCCCAGCACGCCACTGGTGACGCCGAGCAGCGCGGCCCCCGCCATCACGGTGCGGATGGTGGCGTCGTTCAGGTAGGCGAACGCCTCGACCACCCGCCGCTCCGCTCAGCCGTTCCGGTCGGTGGGGTGGGCGTGCGGGTCGCTCGGGGCCGGGCGGGGGTCGTCGGGGGCGACGCCGTCGAGGAGGGCGGCCTGCCCCCCGTAGGCGCGGCGCAGGTTCTCGCGGGTGTAGGTGGCGGCGACCGGGCCCTGCGCGATCGCACGGACGTTGAGGAGCATCAGCCAGTCGAAGTAGCGGGTGACGGTCTGCAGGTCGTGGTGCACGACGATGACGGTGCGACCCCGGTCGCGAAGGGCGCGCAGCACCTCGAGGATGGCCCGTTCGCTGGTGGCGTCGACGCCCGCCATCGGCTCGTCGAGGAAGTACACGTCGGCGTCCTGCACCAGCGCGCGGGCGAGGAAGGTGCGCTGTTGCTGTCCGCCCGACAGTTCGGCGATCTGCCGGTCGGCGAAGTCGCTCATCCCGACCTGCCGTAGCGCCTCCATCGACCGTTCCCGTTCGCGGCGGCCCGGGCGGCGGAACCAGCCGAGCCGGCCGTACAGGCCCATCCCGACCACGTCGAGGACCGTGGTCGGGAAGTCCCAGTCGACGCTGGTGCGCTGCGGTACGTAGCCGACCCGGTGCCGCATCCGGCCGATGCGGCGGCCGTGGATCGTGACGTGGCCGGCGGTCGGTCGGACCAGGCCGAGGATCGCCTTGATCAGGGTGCTCTTGCCGGCGCCGTTGGGGCCGACGATGGCGGCCAGCACCCCCGGCGGCACGTCGAAGTCGATGTCCCAGAGGACCGGCGTCGCGCGGTAGGCGACGGTCAGGTCCTCGACGTGCACCGCGAGCTCCGGGCGGTGCGCTTCGCCGTTCGGTC
>SLSQ01000075.1 GCA_007130355.1 Trueperaceae bacterium | reverse complement strand
TGCGCAAGCATCTCGGGCGGGTCCTCCGCGGCACGCCAGCTCGCGACCTCCGCCTCGGCCTCGGCGAGGACGCTCTCGTACGCCGGCGCGCCGCGTTCCGGCGGCGTCTCGGCGCCGGCGGTCGCGCCCCCGTCGCCGGACGCGTCCGTACCGGTGGTCGCGTCCGCGCCGTCGCCGCCGCGCGCGTCCGCGCGATCGGGGGACGCGACCCGGGGTTCGCCGCTCGTACGTTCGCCGTGCACCTGGTCGCCTCCGTTCCGGAACCGCCCTCGCCCCCGGCGCCGCTGCGGCAGCGCCGTGCCCGGTTCCGCCGCGCATGATAGCGCCACGTGGGCGGCCGCCGTCGAATCGTGGGCGTCGCTCGGGTATCGTCGCCGCGATGGGCCGACCGGCCCCGCGGGAGGAACCGATGACCACGACCACGGACGCCGCCGACCCCCGCATCGCCGTCGCGCACGGCGACGGGATCGGTCCGGAGATCATGGACGCCACGCTCGAGATCCTGGACGCGGCCGGAGCGTCGCTCGACGTCGCCGAGGTCCGCCTCGGCAAGGCGGTGTACGAGTCGGGCGTCGCGTCCGGCGTCGATCCGGACGCCTGGAGCGTTCTGCGGGACCGGAGCGTCCTGCTCAAGGCGCCGATCACCACGCCGCGCGGCGGCGGCTACAAGAGCCTCAACGTGACGTTGCGCAAGAGCCTCGGGCTGTTCGCGAACGTGCGTCCGGCGGTGTCGTACCACCCGTTCGTCGCGACGCTGCACCCGAACATGGACGTGCTCGTCGTCCGCGAGAACGAGGAGGACCTCTACGCCGGCATCGAGCACCGCCAGTCGGACGAGGTGGTGCAGTGCCTGAAGCTGGTGTCCCGGCCCGGCTGCGAGAAGATCGTGCGCTACGCCTTCGAGGTGGCGCGCGCGCAGGGGCGGCACCGCGTCACGGCGCTCGTCAAGGACAACATCATGAAGCTGACCGACGGGCTCTTCGCCCGGGTCTTCGAGGAGGTCGCCGAGGAGTACCCGGAGATCGAGCACGACCAGCTGATCGTGGACATCGGCACCGCCCGGCTGGCGGACACGCCGCAGGACTTCGACGTCGTCGTCACCCTGAACCTGTACGGCGACATCGTCAGCGACGTGACCGCGCAGCTGACCGGGTCGGTCGGCCTGGCGCCGTCGGCGAACGTCGGCGAGACCGTCTCGATGTTCGAGGCGATCCACGGTTCGGCGCCGGACATCGCCGGCCGGGGGATCGCGAACCCGTCGGGGCTCCTGCTGGCCGCGGTGATGATGCTGCAGCACCTGGGCCGCGGCGAGGTGGCCGAGCGGATCCACAACGCCTGGCTGCGCACGATCGAGGACGGCGTGCACACCGGCGACGTCTACCGGCAGGAGGTCAGCCGGGAGCGGGTGAACACGGTCGGCTTCACCGAGGCGGTGGTGGCGCGGCTGGGCGAGGAACCCCGCCACCTGCCGCCCGCCCGCTACGCCGGCCGGCCGGCGCCGCGCGTGCCGCGTACGGTGGCGCGGACGCCGCAGCGCAAGGAGCTGCTGGGCACGGATGCGTTCGTCGAGTGGCGCGACCACGGCCGCGACCCGGAACGGCTGGCCGAGCGGGTCCAGCAGCAGCAGGGCGAGCTGACGCTGCAGGCGATCACGAACCGCGGCGTGGTGGTCTGGCCGGGCGGGCAGCCGGAGACGTTCCGCAGCGACCATTGGCGCCTGCGCTTCCTCGATCCGTCGGGCGGCCCGGTCTCCCCTCGGGCGCTGGTCGACCTCCACGGCCGCCTGGTCGACGCCGGGCTGGACGTGATCAAGACGGAGAACCTCTACGCCTTCGACGGCGAGCGCGGCTTTTCGCAGGCCCAGGGGGAGTGACCGACCGCGGCCCGACGGTCAGCGATGCGGCCGGCGACTACCTGAAGGCGATCTGGGCCCTCAGCCGCGACGGTCCGGCGACCACGAACGCGATCGCCGCGCGGCTCGGCTTCAGTCCCGCCTCGGTCTCCGGCATGCTCGCGCGCCTCTCGGAGGCCGGACTGGTACGCCACGTCCGCTACCGCGGCGCCACCCTGACCGACGCCGGCCGGCGCGAGGCGTTGCGCCTCATGCGTCGGCACCGTCTGGTCGAGACGTTCATGATCGAGCGGCTCGGCTACGGCTGGGACGAGGTGCACGACGAGGCGGAGGCGATCGAGCACGCCGTCAGCGACCGCTTCGCCGAGCGGCTCGCGACGCTCCTGGGCGACCCGAGCCACGATCCGCACGGCGACCCGATCCCGACCGCCGACGGGCGGGTGCCCGACACCCCCGACCTGCCGCTCGCGGGCCTCGCCACCGGTGCCGCGCTGCGCGTCGCCCGGCTGCTGAGCCAGGACGCGGAGATCCTCGGGCACCTCGCCTCCCTGGGGATCGAGCCGGGCGCCACGATCCGCGTGGTCCGCCGCGAACCGGCCGGCGAGCTGCTCCACGTCGAGGTCGAAGGCCGCACCGCGGCGATCTCGCGTGACCTGGCGGCCCGCGTCCGCGGGTCGGCCGTCCCCTGACGCGGCGCTGGCGCGACCGCCACGGCAGCGCGCGGCGTCCCGCGCGCGACCGCGCTCCGCACGTTCGATGGACGACCGTCCCCGCCGTCCCGAGCGGCCACCCTCGAAGCATGGAACCGGATCGGACGCTCCCCGCACGCGGCGTCGCCGCGGCCCTCGGGCGGGCGGCGCTCGCCCTCGCCGTCGCGGCGGCCCTCGCCGTGGGCACCACGGCCCACGCTCAGACGCCGGACGGACTCGAGATCGCCGACGCGACGCTCCCCGCCGCGCACGAGCTCGATCTCGTCCTCGAAGCGCCGCCCGAGCTCGCGCTGCTCGAGCCGACGCGGGCGGTCCTGCGCCTGGTCACCACCGAGCCGCTCGCCTGCGTGGTGGCGTACGGCACCGACGCGTCGTTCGGGAACCTGGCGCAGGACCCGGCCATGGGCGCCGTGGCGATGCGGGATCACGAGGTCACGCTCGACGACCTGGAGCCGGACACGACCTACCTGCTGCGGTTCCAGGGCAGCGCGGCCGACGGCACCTTCTACGCGTCGCCCACCTACCGCCTCCGCACCCCCGGCCCCGCCGACGAGCGCGCTGCCGAAACGGAACCCGAACCCGATCCGCGCGACGCGGCGCGGATCGCCGCGGACACCGGCCTCGCGCCGGCCCTGAGCGGGCTGAGCGTGGCGGAGGTCAGCAGCGAGTTCGGCGCCGGCTTCCTGGCCGAAGCGGCGCTGAACGACATGCCGGGCGAGTGGTCGTCGGCCGGCGACGGCGATGACGCCTTCCTGACCGTCGCCCTGCCCGAACCGACCGAGCTGGCGGGGGTCACGGTGCACACGCGCACGATGGCGGACAGCTCCCGGACCGAGCGGTTCCGACTGGTGACCAGTGACGGGACGGTCCTCGGCCCGTTCGACCTGCCGGACGCCGAGCGTCCGTACGCCTTCGCGTTCGAGACGCCCGTCGTGGCGGCGACGGTCCGCTTCGAGGTGGTGACCTCGAACGGCGGGAACACCGGCCTGGCCCGACTGGACCTGCACCCGGCCGAGTGACCGGCGGGTCCGGCGGTCCCGGCGCGACGGAACCGTGCCCGGGCACGGCGTGCCCGGCCGGTCGCTCGCGTAGGCTCGCGCGCATGGCCCTCGCCTCCGCACCGTCGACCGCTCCCTTCGCGTCGCGCGCGACGGCGTCGCGGCCCGACGCCCGAGTCCGCGACGCCTTGGGCGCGTTCCTGGACGGTCGCCGCGTGCTGGCGCTGACCGGCGCGGGCGTCAGCACCGACTCCGGCATCCCCGACTACCGCGGGCCGAACGCGCCGGCCCGGGAACCGATGCGGTACCGGACGTTCGTAGGGGACGTCGCGGCGCGCCGCCGGTACTGGGCGCGCAGCGCCGTGGGTTGGCCCCGCACGCGTGCGGCTCGGCCGAACCCGGTGCACCGGGCGCTCGCGCGTCTGGAACGGGCCGGACGCGTCTCCGCCGTCCTGACGCAGAACGTCGACGGCCTGCACCAGCGGGGCGGGAGCGACCGCGTGCTCGAGCTGCACGGCGGCCTCGCGACCACCGTCTGCCTCGACTGCGGCACACGTGCCGGACGCGACGCCCTGCAGGAGCGGATCCGTGCCGCCAATCCGGGCTTCGCCCCCGAGACGGTCGCGCTCGCTCCGGACGGCGACGTGCCGCTCGCGGACGCCGTCGCCGAACGGTTCGTGGTCCCGGACTGCCTGCGCTGCCGCGGCCGCCTGAAGCCCAACGTGACCTTCTTCGGCGAGAACGTCCCGCGCGAGCGGGTCGACCGCGCCTTCCGGCTCCTGCGCGAGGCCGACGCGCTCCTCGTGCTCGGCTCGTCGCTGACGGTGTTCAGCGGCTACCGGTTCGTGCGCGAAGCGCGGCGCTGCGGCCTTCCGGTCGCGATCGTCAACGACGGACCGACGCGCGGCGACGGCGACGCCACGCTCCGCGTGCACGGTCGACTGGACCCGGTCGTGACCGGCGCCGCCTCGGACCTCGCGCCGTGACCGGCCCGGACGGGGAGGCGCGCCCCGAAGG
>SLSQ01000039.1 GCA_007130355.1 Trueperaceae bacterium | reverse complement strand
CGCCCGCCGGCGCCGGCCCCGAGATCGTCGCCGCCGAGCACGCCGCGGCCCGCGCCGATGAGCTGGCCGCGGCCGTTCCGGACGGCGCGCGCGTGATGGCGTCGGGGTTCGGCGAGCCCGGGACGCCGTTCCTGCTGCTCCACGCCCTCGCCGAGCACGGCGGCCGCGACCTGACCGTGATCAAGAACGACGCGAACGAGCCGGGCGTCGGCGTCGGCCGGGTCCTGAACGCCGGCAAGGTGCGGCGCCTGGTCGCGTCGCACGTCGGGCTGAACCGCGACGCGGTCCGGGCCTGGAACGACGGCTCGATCGAGATCGAGATCCACCCGCAAGGGATCCTGGCGGAACGGATCCGCTGCGCCGCCGCCGGACTGCCGGCGTTCCTCTCCGACCTCGATCCCGAGCTGCTGCCCGAGACGCCGGAACCGCGCGAGCGCCTGACCTGGCGGGGCCGCGCCTGCACCGTCGAACCGGCGCTGCACGCCGACCTGGCGCTGATCCGCGCGCACCGCGCCGACCGCTTCGGCAACCTGGTCTTCCACGGTTCGGGCCGCAACTTCGGGCCCGCCATGGCGCTCGCCGCCGACCGCGTCCTGGTCGAGGTCGACGGCCTTTCGGACACGCCCCTGCCGCCCGACGCGGTGCACGTGCCCGGCGCCGCGGTCGACGCGGTGCTGGTCGTGCCCGACGCCTTCGACCCGGGGAGCAAGGGGGCGCGCCTGCGGCGCGGGGAGCGGCCGTGAACGCCGCCGCCGCTCGCGAACGGATCGCCCGCCGCATCGCCCGCGAGTTCCGGCCCGGCGACCTGGTGAACCTCGGCATCGGCCTGCCGACGCAGGTGGCGGCGTTCCTGCCGGAGGACGGCTCGGTGCGGGTCCACGCCGAGAACGGGATCGTCGGCATGGGCCCCGCCGCGGAAGCCGGGGAGGAGGACCCCGACCTGATCGACGCCGGCGGGCGCTACGTGACGGTGCGGCCGGGCGCGGCGTTCACCGACAGCGTCGTCTCGTTCGGGCTGGTCCGCTCCGGGGTGGTGGACGCCTGCGTGCTCGGCGCCTTCCAGGTGGCGGCGAACGGCGACCTGGCGAACTGGCGCGTGCCCGGTCGCGCCGCGCCGGGGGTGGGCGGCGCGATGGAGCTGGCCCAGAAGGCGCGGCGGGTGATCGTCGCGACGCTGCACCAGGACCGCGACGGCGCTCCGAAGCTGATCACCGCCTGCGACCTGCCGCGCACCGCCCGCGGGACCGTGACCCGGATCGTGACCGAACGGGCGGTGCTGGAGCCGGCCGGCGACGCCTTCCGGCTCCTCGAACTCGCGCCGGACGAGGATCTGGACGACGTCCGCGCCGCTACCGGCGCGCCGTTGCGCGCGGACGACCTGCGCGCTTGGGGCGGCCACGCCGGCGACGCCGTCCCGCCCGACCCCGCGAAGGAGGGATCCGCCCCGTGAGCCGATCCGCCGCCGTTCCCGTGGACGACGCCGTCCTGCGTGAGCTGGACGCCGCCGTCGACGCCCTGCGCGCCGAGCGCGAGGCGTTCCTCGCCGAGCTGGTCCGCTTTCCGAGCACGCTCGGGCACGAGCGCGAGGTGCAGGCCCGCATGGCCGACGCCTTCGCCGAGGCCGGCTTCGAGGTCGACGCCTTCACGAGCGACTGGACCGACCTGCCCGGCGCAGCGCCGGTCGACTGGGATCCGCGCGACCGACCGACGGTGCTCGGTCGCCACCGCGTGGCCGAACCGCTCGGCCGGTCCCTGATCCTCAACGGGCACGTCGACGTCGTTCCGGCCGGGCCGGAAGAACTCTGGTCGAGCCCGCCGTTCGAACCGGTGGTGCGGGACGGCTGGATGGTCGGCCGCGGCGCGGGCGACATGAAGTCCGGGATCGCCGCCTACCTGTACGCGGTCCACGCCGTGCGGCGCGCCGGGTTCGAACCGGCCTCGGAGCTGACGGTCCAGAGCGTGATCGAGGAGGAGTGCACCGGCAACGGCGCCCTCGCCGCCGCGCTGCACGGTCCGCGGGCCGACGGCGCGGTGATCCCCGAGCCGTTCGACCGCACGGTGCTGCTGCAGCAGGTGGGGGTCGCCTGGGCCAAGGCGACGGTGCACGGCCGGCCCACCCACGTGCTCGAGGCGACCGCCGGCGCCGACGCGATCCGGCTCGCCTGGGAGCTGGTCGCGGAGCTGCGTCGCTTCGAGGAGGAGCAGAACCGGCCCGAGGCGCTGCCGCCGGGCTACGCCGAGCAGGAGCACCCGATCCACCTGAACGTCGGCCGGATCGAGGGCGGCGAGTGGCCCAGTTCGGTGCCGGCCGCCTGCACCCTGCGCCTGCGGATCGGCGTGCCGCCCGGCGACACCGTCGCCGATGTTCAGCGGCGGGTCGAGGAGCGCGTCGCCGCCTTCGCCGCCGCGCATCCGGTCCTCGCGACCCGGCCGCCGCGCCTCGAGTGGATCGGGTTCCACGCCGAACCGTACGGCGTCGCGCCGGACGCGCCGCTGGTCCGCGAGTTGGCCGCGGTGCACCGCGAGCTGACCGGCGCCGACCCCGCCGAGTTGCACACGACCGCGACCACCGACGCCCGCATCGTGGCCGGCGCCGGCGGGACGCCCGCCACCTGCTACGGCCCGCGCGCCCGCGCGATCCACGGGGTCGACGAGGCGGTGGAGCTGGACAGCGTGCACGAGGTGACCCGCGTTCTGGCCCGTTTCGTGGCGCGCTGGTGCGGGCTTCGGAGGCGGTCGCGGTGAGCCGCCGCGACCCGCGCGACCCGCTGGTGGTGGCGGCGATCCGCACCCCGACCGGAAAGGGCCGTCCGGCCCGGAACGGCAAGCCCGGCGGCGCCCTCTCCGGGGTGCACCCGGTCGACCTGACGGCGTTCGTGCTGCGCGCCGCGCTGCAGCGCCTCGGCTACGACCTGGCGGGCACGGCTCCGGATGTTCTGGAAGGGGCGCTCGACGACGTGCTGGTCGGTTGCGTCGGGCAGGCGGGGGAGCAGTCGTTCAACCTGGCCCGCAACGCCGTGCTGGCGGCGGGGCTTCCCGAATCGGTGCCGGCGGCGACCATCGACCGTCAGTGCGGCTCGTCGCAGCAGGCGCTGGCGTTCGCGGCGCAGGCGATCCGGGCGGGGGAGGGCGACCTGGTCGTGGCGGCGGGGGTCGAGTCGATGGCGCGCGTGCCGATGGGGTCCGCCGCCGCCGGCGCCGATCCGTTCGGACCCGCCTTCGCCCGCCGCTACCCGGAGGGCGCGGTGCCGCAGGGGATCGCGGCGGAACGGATCGCCGCGGCGTGGGACCTGACGCGCGAAGCGCTGGACGCGTGGGCGGTCCGTTCGCACCGGAGGGCGGCCGAGGCGTTCGCCTCCGGCGCGCTCGAAGGCGAACTGGCGCCGGTTCCGCTGCCCGACCCGCTGGCCGATGCGGCGACCGGACCCGCGACCGACCCCGCGACCGACCCCACGACCGTGCACGAACGCGACGAGGGCGTGCGCCCCGGCACCGACGCTGCCGGCCTGGCGCAGCTGCCGCCCGCGTTCCACGATCCGGCGTGGGAGGCGACGTTCCCGGAGATCCGTTGGAGGGTGCACGCCGGCAACGCCTCGCAGCTTGCGGACGGGGCCGCCGCCACGGTGGTCGCCTCCCGCGCCCGGACCGAGGCGGAGGGCTGGACCCCGTTGGCGCGGATCGCCGCGCAGGCGGTGGTCGGCAGCGACCCGCGGATGGCGCTCACCGGCGTGATCCCCGCCACGCGCAAGGTCCTGGACCGGGCCGGCATGAGCCTGAACGATGTCGACCTGTTCGAGGTGAACGAGGCGTTCGCCCCGGTGGTGCTGGCCTGGCTGGCCGAGACCGGCGCCGACCCCGAACGCGTCAACGTGCACGGCGGCGCGATCGCCAACGGGCACCCGCTGGGCGCGTCCGGCGGGAAGCTGACCGCGACGCTGGCGCACGCGATGCGGCGGCGCGACGTCGAGGTGGGGCTGCAGGTGATGTGCGAGGGCGGCGGGATGGCGAACGCGACGGTGTTCGTGTGGGAGGCGCGCTGAGGGGCGGGGCGTCCGGAGACGGTGCGCGCGACGAGCGGATCGCTACACGCGAATCACGTGCAGGAGGTCGCGAGCCGCGTCGAAGTCGTCGTCCTGCGTCACGATGGGCAGGGTATGCGCGATCGCCGTCGCGGCGATCCAAGAGTCGTTGACGCCCATGCGTGCGGATGCGTCGCGAAGCACGATACGAAGGCGTGCCCACGCTTGGGCTACGTCGTCGTCGATGGGGAGCACGTCGAACGATCGGACGGCTTCCAGCGTGGCGAGGCGTCGCTCGCGCGTGACCGCCGACCGCGCCGCGAGTACGCCCGCGCGAAGCTCCGAGATGGTGACGACCGACATCGCGCATGCAGCGGGAACGAGGTTCTCGTCGATCCCACGCCCGGACTCGTGTGCGATGAACACGCTCGTATCCAACAGTCCCTGCGCGAGGTTCACGTCGGATCGTCGAGATCGTCCGTCGTGTCCGGCGCGAGTTCCTGTAGATCATGCGCCAGTTCGGGATCCGCTTGGCGCGTCCGAACGATGCGCAGGAGGTCCTCTTTCG